>JADEXW010001023.1 GCA_015206935.1 Pseudanabaenaceae cyanobacterium LEGE 13415
CTCTGCTTGAACTGACTCAAGATGGTTTACTCAAAGATGCGATCGAGGTTGCAACTCGCATCACAAACGATCGCTCTCAAGTTTTTCTGCAAGAAGTGATTCGACTCGCAAAACAGTTCCAATCTGAGCAACTCGAAGCCTTCTTGCAATCTGCGATCGAGGATAGCCATGACTAGCACCATTTTGATTGTGGATGACACTCCCACTAATTTAGATGTTATCTCGGAGACCTTGAGTGATGCTGGCTTCAAAATTGCGATCGCGACCAGTGGAGAACGGGCATTGCAACAAATCGATCGTCGTCCTCCAGATCTCATTTTGCTCGATGTGATGATGCCGGGAATGGATGGGTTTGAAACTTGTCGTCAGATCAAAACAACGCCGCAGCACCGAGAAATCCCGATTATTTTTATGACTGCGCTTTCTGATACAGATAGCAAGGTTCAAGCATTGGAACTGGGTGCAGTAGATTACATCACTAAGCCCTTTCAGGAACGAGAAGTGTTAGCAAGAGTTAAAACCCATTTGCAACTAAGACAACTCACTCAAGATTTAGCGAATCAAGTTGCTGAAAAAACGAATAAACTTCGGGCTTCTCAGGTTCAACTGATTCAATTTGAAAAGATGTCTGTTCTGGGGGAATTAGTCGCAGGCATCGCGCACGAAATTAACAATCCGCTCGGCTGTGTTAGTACAAACATTTTTAGCACTCAGCGCGGATTTCAGGATTTGATTGAACATTTGCAGTTGTATCAGTCTAAAGCGTCTCCTGAAATCATTGAGGCTCATGCGGACGAGATTGATCTAGAGTTTCTGATTGTTGATTTACCCAAAACCTTAGAAGCGATGCAATTGGGATGCGATCGTGTTGAGAACCTGAGTACAAGTTTGCGAACGTTTTCGAGATCTGATCGCGATCATCCTGTTCTGTTTAATCTTCACGATGGCATTGAGAGTACTTTGTTAGTTCTAAAACATCGTTTGAAGACGAATCGATATCGTCCAGAAATTCAAGTCATTCGTAATTATGGCAACATTCCGCAAGTGAAGTGTTATGCAGGACAGTTGAATCAAGTGTTTATGAATATCTTGGCTAATGCGATCGATGCGATTGAAGCGCGTGAAGAGGTTGCCACTTATCCCAATC
>JADEXW010000305.1 GCA_015206935.1 Pseudanabaenaceae cyanobacterium LEGE 13415
TGCTCGGCGGTGGTGTAATGACGATTAGCGACGATTCGAGTTGATCTGTATAGTTCCAGAATTGATCTGGATTCAGTGGTGTGATGGGACGATCGACAATCGAATTTTCAGCGATCGATGTTTCTCCCGAACTCCGAATCTGTCTCAACGCATTGATAATTTCGTCTTTCGTCCGTCCGCGCAGTTGAAACAGAACGAACGGATCTTCTCCGAATCGATCGCCTAATAAATAGTAAACGGCTCCAATGTGCTTACAAGGATTCGCAGGATCGGGACAAGAGCAACGACTATGAATCGCAGATTTATCGTAAGGAAACAAAGAGAGACCATTCGCGATAAAAACTTCTTGAATGTTCTGCGGCATTTCTCCCGACAGTAATTTGGCAGAGAAGATTGCTCGTTCTGCCATTGTTTCAATCACATAGCCCCATTCTTCATCGGTAAATCGATCGAGTGAAAATGTCACTTCATACGGTTCGGGTGCAGTTCCTTGCACTCTTGCCAGTACTTTCGAGCCTTCAAAGTCCAGACTCAGCACATTTCCCTGTCGTGCATAGTTTCTCGCTCGTGCTAACCGCTGTGTGAATCCAATTCTTTCAAGTAGATCAATCCACTGTTGTACCCACCATTCACGATTTGGTTGAACATATGAATCACTCATCGGTTTAATCCTCGATTACTGCACTACGATCGAGCAAAAGCAAATCTCTCAATTGATCAGTGTTCAATTCTGTCAGCCAGTTTTCGCCTGTTCCTACCACTTGTTCAGCTAAAGCTTTCTTACTTTCGATCATGTCGTGAATCCGTTCTTCCAATGTTCCGGTACATACAAATTTATGCACTTGAACATTGCGCTGCTGACCGATTCGGAACACACGATCGGTTGCCTGATTTTCGACTGCTGGATTCCACCATCGATCGTAGTGAAACACATGATTGGCACGAGTCAGATTTAGTCCAACGCCACCTGCTTTGAGCGACAGAATGAAAATTCTCGGAGCTTGTGGATCATTTTGGAATCGATCGATCATTTCTTCGCGCTGTTTCTTCGGAGTGCTGCCATACAGAAAGAGCGTTTCTCGTCCCAATTGCTGCTCTAGATGCGGTTTGAGCAATTTACCCCACTCTGCAAATTGGGTAAAAATCAAAGCTCGATCGCCTTCTGAAACCGCTTCTTCAAGCATTTCTTCTAACCGTTGCAGTTTTACCGATCGAGTTGATGCAATGTTCTCTTCTTTTTTAAACAATGCAGGATGATTGCAAATTTGCTTCAGTTTTGTAAGCAATGCCAAAATGATTCCTTTTCGCTGAATTCCGTCTGCTTCTTCAATTTCAGCAAGCGATCGATCGACTGTTGCTTGATACAATGCGGCTTGCTCTGCGGAAAGTCCACAGTAAACAGGCATTTCTTGTTTCTCAGGCAAATCTTGAATGATTGATCGATCGGTTTTCAATCGTCGCAGAATGAAAGGTTGAGTCAGCGATCGTAATGTTTGCAGAGAAGTCGTATCGCCGTAACGCTCGATCGGGATTGCAAATCGACGCTGGAAAAAGTTGCGCTGTCCTAAGTAACCTGGATTGAGAAAATCGAGAATTGACCATAGTTCAGTTAAACGATTTTCAACAGGTGTTCCAGTCAATGCGACTTTGAATCCTGCCTCTAATTCTCGAACCGCCTGCGACTGCTTTGATTCCGAGTTTTTAATATTTTGTGCTTCATCTAATGCCACACCTTGCCAACTGACAGAAGTAAGTGTTTTAACATCACGTTGAACCAGTGGATAGCTGGTGAGAACCAAATCACAATCTGCGATCGCGCTCTGGAATGCTTTTCCTTGCAATCGTTTATCACCATGATGTATCAGTGTTTTAAGCGTTGGCGTGAACTTCTTAATTTCCCGCTCCCAATTGCCTAAAACTGAAGTTGGACAAACAAGAAGTGCTGCTTTCTCTAAAATCTTTTGTTCTTTTAAATACATCAGAAATGCAAGAAACTGCGGACTTTTACCGAGTCCCATATCGTCCGCTAAACACGCTCCTAGTCCCCATTTTTCCAAAAATGCTAACCATGAAACGCCGCGTGATTGGTAAGGTCTGAGTTCGCCTTTGAATGCTTCAGGGGTTTCGATTTCTTCTGGTGTTCCCGTTCCCGTTAGCGTTGTGACTAACTCTTGCAATGCGCCCGATGCTTCAAAACTCACGACTGGAAGTTTCTCGATCGTTTGTGTGTCGCCAGTACTAATTCGCAACGCATCTTCTAGCGACAATGTAGTTTGATCTTTTCGAGCTGCAAAAAATGATTGCGCTGATCGAATATCCGCTTGTCGCAATTCCACCCATTCGCCGTTAATTTCAACCAATGGTGAATTCTTTGCCACTAATCGATCGAATTCTTTTTTACTCAGACTTTGACCCCCGATCGACAATTCCCATTCAAAGTTCAATAAGCTCTGTAATCCAAGCTTGCCTTTCTTTTGTTTCGTCGGTGTGGATGCTTTGATTCGCAATCCTAATCGATTGGCTAATCCGCCTCGATTCGCCAAACTCGGAGGTAGAACAACGCCAATTCCGCTATCTTGCAAACGCCAGACCACATTCATTAGAAAGTCATAAGCCTGAGTTGGATCAAGTAAACAGGCTTGCGGTCGGGCTTCTTGTAAACTGGGTTCGATCAATGGATACAACCGAGAAGCTAATCCCAAGCCCATTAATAATGTTTCTTGAGGTCGATCGATCACCCGTCCTTGATGATTCAGTTGCTCAACTGGATTTCGCCAAATTGTTGGAGCATCAATGGTGAACTCTGAATCATCGATCGCTTGTAATAAATACTCAATTTTCCAACTTTGATAACTCTCAGCCGGTGGAATTAATTTCAAACAAGCTCGAAATTGCGCCTGACTTTTTTGCAGTGGCGCTTTCCAATTTATTAAAGCGGTTGATAATGTTTTCGACTCGGTTTCATTCAAAGTTGAGGCTTTTGTACCGAGTCCTTGAATCCAAGTTTGTAGAAGTGAAGTTGCTCTTGGGATCGTGACTGATTTGCGAACTTGAGAATCGATCAGTTGATTAAGAAAATCGCGCAGCAGATCTTGAGGTTCAATTGGAAGATCGATCACGTATTCGTGAGGCGAAGCCACCGCTAAATTTTCCCCGTTCTGATAGAGCCGACAAACGGAAGGCATTTGCCGCACAAAATGACGCAATCGGGTTTGATCTGTTGAACTATCTAATAAGACTTCCCAATGCGTTAGATCCGGAAGAAACTTCGATCGAGCAATCAAATCCAACGCCCATCGCGCTCCATGCGACCAAAATCGTAGATCCCCGCCCATAAACGAATTGTCACCCAACGCACCGAGCGGCAACGAATTGAGAAACTCAAACGCCTGAGACGGATTCAGCCAAAGCCCTTCCACCTTCCACGGATACAGCACCCATTCAGAAATCGGAGCCGCCGACAATTGAGGCGCATCTCCCTCGATCGGTAACGCCAAAACCCGTGTCGTCCAATTCTCCAAAGTTGGAGCGCTCTTTCGCCCTCGTTTCGGCGCTTCAAATTCTGGCAGCTTCAACCCCAACGGTTCTAGAAACGCCAAGAGTTCGGATTGAGACATCGCATACGGATGAGAGGGAACCTCTGAAGATAGGGGCATCGATTCCAATCTCCGCCACATTTCGCCCCACAAAAACAATCCGCCCGACTGCGACTCAGACGTTTGAGCAAACCACCCACTGTGTAAAACTGCCATGCCAATCTACTCGAATAAAAGCGAATCTATCCAACTTTGGGCAAGTCCTTTCTGATATAGCTGAGAAATCGAATTGCCGCCGTGAAAACTTCTGTAAAACTTAATCTCATCGATCGCATTTTTCCAATACGCAAATTGAAGAATCTTTCTAATTTCTTAAGCAATTTGACAAGTTGTACAAACCCGATCAACTCGTCTCATTCTATCGCGATCGCTGAATGGATGAATTCAAGCGCGATCGCGATTTCACCCCTCAAATTCGCGTTGTACTTGTAAATAAAAAAGCAGCAGAAAGTATATCAGTGCTACGATTGCAAATACACGAAACAAAAAGAAGAAAGGAAAAGATACTTCATGCAAGAGTTCGAGAAGTCAATATCCTTTGATGGTAGGGATATTCGACTCAAAGTAGGCTTGTTAGCACCCCAAGCTGGAGGAGCAGTTTTAATCGAGTCGGGAGATACGGCAGTTCTGGTAACTGCGACTCGTGCGAAAGCGAGAGAAGGGATCGATTTTCTCCCGTTGTTGGTGGATTACGAAGAGCGCTTATATGCAGCAGGACGCATCCCAGGCGGTTTCCTCAAGCGCGAAGGTCGTCCCCCCGAAAAGGCAATTCTCACCAGCCGTTTGATTGACCGTCCCTTGCGCCCGTTGTTCCCGTCCTGGTTGCGCGACGACATCCAAGTCGTAGCTAGCACGATGTCGATGGATGAACGAGTTCCGCCCGATGTATTAGCGGTCACTGGCGCTTCGATCGCGGTTCTGCTCGCACAAATTCCGTTTAATGGTCCGATGGCAGCGGTTCGTGTGGGCTTGGTCGGTGACGATTTCGTGATCAATCCCACTTATAAAGAGATCGAATCGGGTGATTTAGATCTCGTCGTTGCGGGATCGCCGGATGGCGTAATCATGGTGGAAGCGGGTGCGAATCAACTTCCCGAAGCCGACATGATCGAGGCGATCGATTTCGGTTACGAGGCAGTTCGCGATTTGATCCAAGCACAACGCGAATTCATCGCAGCGCTCGGAATCGAACTGGTTCAAGAAGCAGCACCAGAGATTGATCAAACGCTAGAGAACTTTATTCGCGATCGCGTGACCGCTCCGGTTAAAGAAATTCTCGCGAGACTTGAGAAAGATAGAACCGTTCGCGATGCCGCACTGGATGAAGTTAAAGCTTCACTTGTTGCCGCGATCGAGGAATTGCCCGACGATGATCCGGTGAAAGTGGCTGCGGCTGCCGATGCAAAAGCAATCAGCAACACTTTCAAGGACGTGAACAAAACACTAATGCGTCGTCAAGTCGTCGAAGATAATGTCCGTGTCGATGGTCGTCAATTGGATGAAATTCGTCCCATCTCTTGCCGGGTGGGAGTTCTGCCGCAGCGCGTTCATGGCAGCGGTTTGTTTAATCGAGGACTGACTCAAGTATTGTCGATCGCAACCCTCGGCAGTCCCGGTGAAGAGCAAGAAATGGATGATTTGCATCCCGACACCGAAAAACGCTACTTGCACCACTACAACTTCCCACCGTACTCGGTGGGAGAAACTCGTCCAATGCGATCGCCCGGTCGTCGTGAAGTGGGTCACGGTGCATTAGCTGAACGCGCTCTGGTTCCAGTCTTACCGCCGAAAGACCAATTCCCCTACGTGATTCGAGTCGTTTCAGAAGTTCTCTCTTCCAACGGTTCGACCTCAATGGGTTCGGTTTCTGGTTCGACGCTGGCACTGATGCACGCAGGCGTACCGATCATCAAGCCTGTGAGCGGTGCAGCAATGGGACTGATCAAAGAAGGCGAAGAAATTCGCATCCTCACTGATATTCAAGGAATTGAGGACTTCTTGGGCGACATGGATTTCAAAGTTGCAGGAACCGACACGGGAATCACAGCTTTGCAGCTCGATATGAAAATTACCGGGTTGCCGATGAATGTGATTGCGGATGCGATTCATCGGGCGAAACCTGCTCGATTGCACATTTTAGGGAAGATGCTTGAAACGATCGACCAACCGCGCTCAGAGTTGTCACCATTCGCACCTCGTTTGTTGACGATCAAGATTGATTCCGATCAAATCGGTATGATCATCGGTCCGGGCGGTAAGACGATCAAAGGTATTACCGAAGAAACCGGAGCCAAGATCGATATTGCTGAAGATGGAACCGTGACGATTTCTGCGATCGAAGGGGAGAAAGCGAAACGAGCGAAAGCGATTATCCAAGGTATGACTCGTAAGTTGAATGCGGGTGATGTCTATGCGGGTAAAGTGACGCGGATTATCCCGATCGGTGCATTTGTGGAATTTTTGCCGGGTAAAGACGGCATGATTCATATCTCGCAATTAGCCGATCATCGCGTCGGTAAGGTTGAGGATGAAGTTACGGTTGGCGATGAAGTGGTCGTGAAAGTCCGCGAAATCGATAACCGGGGTCGGGTGAATTTGACTCGATTGGGTATTCATCCTGATGAAGCAACCGCAGCACGAGAAGCGGCATCGAAATAGAAAAAAAGGCGATCGCAAAAAATAACGATCGCCTTTTTTCAACTTTATCCACTTTGGGATGATCGAAGTGATCATCCCTTTTTTAATGTGATATGGCAGTAGAAGTTTAGATGCGGACATTCTCAGAGTTGCCCCCAAACCCCAATTCTGCTTGCTCAAGACTCTTGCTCCCCCAAACTTGGGAGCTGCTACTGTGTACACACAAATCTAATTCGCTTCGTTGCTGATTGATCGTGCCCCCTAAATCCCCCAATTCTGGGGGACTTCCGGAT
>JADEXW010001024.1 GCA_015206935.1 Pseudanabaenaceae cyanobacterium LEGE 13415
TTTCAGCCGAAACTCTCATCGCTTCAGCTTTGGCATAAACCGTTGTATTCGGCTTTACTTGATCGAGCTGAACAATAATTCTCCGAAGCTCCCCTAAAACATAAGGTCGATCGACTCTTTTTGGATCAGCCGTTGATATCAGATTTGCAGTCATTCGTTCCGCCGTTTCATAGGCTTGAATCGAATCTTTCTCATGCTGCATTCGTTCCTCGATCGCATTTAAACTCTGTTCATATTCCACGATTCGGCTCTGGGCTTGCACGTAATCCGGATCATTGAGTTGAATTTGCTTTAACTTTGCGATCGCATTTTTCCAACGATCTTGAACTTGCTCCAACTGAATGAGCGTCATCGGCGCTTTTTTCGTATTCTGTTTCGCTGCACTCGCAATGATTTCAGCAACTTCAATCAATCGACTATTGCGATCGCTCTCTGCTTGAAATCCGACCATTTCTCGAAAATCGCGTTCGGTTGCCGCTAGTTTGGTCTGGGCAAGTCGTCCAGCTAATGTAGAAGATGGAAGTTGATCGAGAGAATCAATTGCTGAACGCCATTCTGCGATCGCACTGGTGCGAGTTTGTCCAGTTGCACCATCTCGAATGATGCGAATCGCTTCTCCTAGTGCTTGTTCGGTTTGCTCGAAACGGGTTTGAGCATTCTTCTCTTGAAAGAGCTTCGCTTCCATTCGGGCAACCTCTTCACGAGCAGATTTAAATTCGTCGATCGTAAATCGCCAGCTACATCTCGCCCAGCGACAGTAATCCCCTGGATAATGTCCCAAGAACCAAGCAGGTAATTGATCTAAATGTTTCTGAGCTGCTTTAACTTTCTGTGTTCCAAGCGTCAAATCTTCAAAAGCAGTTGCATTGTTTACTAATTGATGTGATTGCTCAACGAATGCGATCGCTTGTCGATAATCATGATTCATTGCCATGTAGCTTGGAGTGAGCAAAAATGGTGCAACTTCCATCACTGAGTAGCGAATCCAAGGAATCGGACGGTTTGCAAGCCAGATTCCACCTGCTGAAAATGCGATCGCGATTGTGCCAACTTTTAACCCAAACCAAAATAGCGATCGAGGACGATTTGCTTTTGCAGCTTGGTGAAACACTTTCGGATTGAAGTTTGGAAGCACATCAGAAATTG
>JADEXW010000306.1 GCA_015206935.1 Pseudanabaenaceae cyanobacterium LEGE 13415
ATCGGAAGGATTATCGATCGACTTTCACGAAGATTCTTGCTCAGAACTTAAAACCTTTCCAAATCAGCACTTTGATGTGCTTGTCTCCAATTATGTCTTGATAGATCTGCCCGATTTAGAAGGTGCAGTTCACGCTTTTCACCGTGTATTGAAACCGGGCGGGATTGCAGCTTTGGTGTTCTCACATCCTTGTTTTGATCAAGGAATGGCAAGGGTGAATGATCGATCTGTTACATATCAATCGCCACGATCGCTCCACGATTCATTCATAATGATTCATTGTTCAAACGATCGCGATGTCTCATGCCCAATTGGTTGATTGCTGGTGGATTTGTGATGATTCCGCTGCTGCTGTTCTCGATCCTAGCAGTGGCACTCATTTTAGAACGATCGCTGTTTTGGGTGAAAATTTCTCAGCGTCAACAGCGAGTCGCACGAGAAGTCTTGAGCGTGTATAAGCGCAATCCGATCGCAGCGTTTCAGATGTTAGAAAAGAATGCTGATTTACCGATCGCACGAGTGTTCCTTGCAGCCCTAGAACTCGAACAAGCAACCCCTGATGAATTTCGATTAGCGCTCGAAAGTGCAGGACAAGCGGAAATTCCTTTGCTGAAACGCTTTAATACCATTTTCGATACGATCGTGGGTCTCGCTCCACTCCTCGGATTACTGGGAACGGTCACAGGTTTGATCACTTCGTTTGCGTCGTTAGGCATTGGAGACATTGCTGGAACGAATGCCAGAGGAGTTACAAGCGGAATTAGCGAAGCTCTGATCTCAACTGCTGCGGGTCTAGTGGTTGCAATCTTTACTCTATTTTTCGCCAATATGTTTCGGGGACTCTATACCCGTCAGCTTGCACTGATTCAGGAATATGGTGGGCAATTAGAATTGCTCTACCGTCGTCGCCATGCAATGTGAAATTAAACTGCGAGGTTAAAAAATGCGCCTGCCAGAAGAACCGGATCTGCCCCCTCAAATCTATATTGCACCGCTGATTGATGTGGTGTTTGCGCTCCTGACTTTCTTTATCATTTCGACTTTGTTTTTAACGCGATCGCAAGGTCTCCCCGTCGCACTTCCCAGAGCAGTCACCGCTGAATCTCAGAAGGCATCACAGATTGTCGTGACAATTAGCCAGAAAGGAGAACTCGCGGTTGATAAAAAGTCGATCGTGATTGATACTCTTCCCGCCGCAGTGCGAGAAATTCTCAAACGGAATCCCAAATCGGTTGTCGTCATCCAAGCTGATGAGCGAGTTTCACATGGACAAGTGATCACCGTGATGGATCGATTGCGATCGATTCCTGGGATTCGGCTCGGAATCGCAACTCGCCAACCATAACCAAAGCTGAACAATTCCGAGAGAAATCCTAATGTGATCTCATTGACATCGATCGCGCTTTCTGAGGCAAATGAGCTACTTAAAGATTTCTTAAGCTTCCATCCGCCAAACGTAACAATTAGACAGTTTACATAACATTTTTTTATCGACAAACACAGATTCTCTTAAGTGAGGCTTATTGAAATCCTGATATGATTCAGATCAGTCCGCGCCTATGCACCGGAGAACAGTCGGAATAAAAAACTGTCTCCAAACATGGGATCATGTATGGCAAGCTGATCCCCAGTGACTTTAGGTTAATTGAATGCCGACCACATTCGGTCAGGAATTTTTTCCTGGTCACTGTTGGTGATGTCTGCTCAAGGTTTTCCATCGTTTTTCATTACAGGAAGGGAGATATGTCCTACGCTCAAACCCAAACCCAGGCAAAAGCTGGGTATAAGGCTGGGGTACAAGATTACCGCTTAACGTATTACACCCCAGACTACACGCCTAAAGATACCGATATTTTGGCAGCGTTCCGGGTGACTCCTCAACCTGGCGTTCCACCTGAAGAAGCTGCTGCTGCGGTTGCTGCTGAATCCTCGACGGGTACATGGACGACCGTTTGGACGGACTTGTTGACCGACCTCGATCGCTACAAAGGACGCTGCTACGATATCGAGCCTGTCCGTGGCGAAGATAGCCAATTCATCGCTTATATTGCATATCCGCTCGACCTGTTTGAAGAAGGATCAGTCACCAACCTGCTGACCTCGTTGGTCGGTAACGTTTTCGGATTCAAAGCCCTGAAAGCGCTGCGTCTAGAAGACCTTCGGATTCCGGTTGCTTACTTGAAGACCTTCCAAGGACCTCCTCACGGAATTCAAGTTGAGCGCGACAAAATCAACAAATACGGTCGTCCTTTACTCGGCTGTACGATCAAACCGAAACTCGGTCTGTCTGCGAAGAACTACGGACGTGCAGTATACGAATGTCTGCGCGGCGGTTTGGACTTCACCAAAGACGACGAAAACATCAACTCGCAGCCGTTCCAACGTTGGCGCGATCGCTTCTTGTTCGTGGCAGATGCCATCCACAAGTCGCAAGCTGAAACGGGCGAAATCAAAGGTCACTACCTGAACGTGACCGCTGCTACTTGCGAAGATATGTTAGAGCGTGCGGCATTCGCGAAAGAACTCGAAATGCCGATCATCATGCACGACTTCTTGACCGCAGGTTTCACCGCAAACACCACTCTGGCGAAGTACTGCCGTGCAAATGGTTTGCTGTTGCACATTCACCGCGCAATGCACGCAGTAATCGATCGTCAGAAAAACCACGGTATCCACTTCCGGGTGTTGGCGAAATGTCTGCGGATGTCGGGTGGAGACCATATCCACACCGGAACCGTTGTGGGTAAGCTCGAAGGCGACAAAGCGATCACCCTCGGTTTCATCGACTTGCTGCGTGAAAACTACATCGAGCGCGACCCATCTCGTGGTGTCTACTTCACCCAAGACTGGGCATCGATGCCGGGTGTGATGGCTGTTGCTTCGGGTGGTATCCACGTATGGCACATGCCTGCACTGGTTGAAATCTTCGGTGATGATTCAGTACTTCAGTTCGGTGGTGGAACCCTTGGACACCCTTGGGGTAACGCACCTGGAGCGACCGCGAACCGTGTTGCTCTTGAAGCTTGCGTTCAAGCTCGGAACGAAGGTCGCGACCTCATGCGTGAAGGCGGCGATATCATTCGTGAAGCTTGCCGTTGGTCGCCTGAATTGGCAGCAGCTTGTGAACTGTGGAAAGAAATCAAGTTCGAGTTTGAAGCTGTTGATACCGTCTGATGACCAATTGATCGCAGATTTTAGAGTTTGGTGGAGTCATCTCTGTCCAAGCTCTAAAGTCCAAAACTCATTATCCACATCATGGATCTGAAGCGAATTGCGAAAGATACGACGAAGACGCTGATCAGCTATTTGACGTATCAGGCTGTGCGGGTTGTTTATGCTCAACTAGACGAAACTGATCCGAAAAAGGCTTACTGGCTGCACAAGTTTTCCTCACGGGAAAGCATCACAGATGGGGAAGCGTTTATGGAGGCAATGTTTCGAGAACGGCAAGATTTGGCGTTTCGGATTTTGACGGTGAGAGAGCATCTTGCTGAAGAAATCGCGGATGTACTGCCAGAAATGCTGCGATCGACAATGCAGCAAGCCAACATGGAACAACGCCGCAAACAGCTAGAACGGATGACGCAACTCGATTTAACGATCGATTCTCCAGATTCTGAACCTGATCACTAACATTCTTGAGGACTTCATGAAAACTCTACCCAAAGAGCAGCGTTTTGAGACGTTTTCTTACCTGCCTGCGCTGACCGATGCTCAAATCGCGCGTCAGATTCAATATACGATCGACCAAGGTTATTTCCCTTGCGTTGAGTTTAACGAATCTTCTGACCCGACGGTTTACTACTGGACAATGTGGAAGTTGCCTTTGTTCAATGCAAAGTCTCCCCAAGAAGTCTTGAACGAAGTGCAACAGTGCCGTTCTGAGTATGGCAATTGCTACATCCGCGTTGTGGCGTTTGACAACATCAAACAGTGCCAGGTGATGAGCTTCATCGTTCACAAACCGGGTTCTAACAATAGCGGCTATCGCTACTAATTTCTGATTCGCAGGCTTAATTCTGCGATCGTTTTTAAGGAGGTGGATGATCCATCTCCTTTTTTTGTGCAAGGATATCAATCCATACTCAAAATTCAAGTTCGATGAGCAAACAACGATTTTCAATGACTGGGATCTCAGAGCCTAAATTTGCACAAGCTCATCTGTGCGAACCTATCCTGCGCCTTTTGCCTGAATGGTTTGGGATTGAAGCGGCAATTGTTCACTATGTTTATGAGATTGATCAATTACCGACATTGCTTGCATACAATCAAGCACAAGTAGCTGGTTTTTTGTCAATCAAACAGCATTCTGAATTTGCTGCTGAGATCTATGTTATGGCTGTGCATCCCAAATTCCATCGTCAAGGAATTGGACATCAACTTGTAGAAGTTGCAGAAGAGAAGTTGCGAAAACAAGGCATCGAGTATCTTCAAGTTAAAACTTTGAGCGCATCTCACCCTGATCAGTATTACGCTAGAACAAGAGCTTTTTATCGATCAGTGGGGTTCCGACCGCTTGAGGAGTTCCCGGAGCTTTGGAAAGGAATTCCCTGTTTACAGATGGTGAAGTGCTTATAAGCAAGAAACAATGTCAAAACAGTTAGATTGATTGCTTCTTTCATTTCCTCAGCAATAATGAAAGGAATGATTCGAGGGAGAACACCATGCCAGCGATCGAACTCTAAGATCTTGCTGCTTTGAGGACAGAAACGTCATACCTCGTAAATATTGAATCGGAACTTACAAGCACCATTTCTTCGATTTGAGCTTGTGCAATTAACATTCGATCAAATGGATCTTTGTGATGTAGCGGTAGTGCAGCCGCCCGTATCGCATGGGTAGCGGTAATTTCTAGCGATCGCGCCTGTAGTTGCTGCATTCGATTTGAAAAGTAAGTCTCAGGCGGTTCAGGAAGTGGAAGCTTTCCGATCTCGTATTTGATTCCAATCTCCCAAACGCTTGCAACTGAGAGCCACACTTCATTCGTTTCATCCGCAATCTGATCAATTACGGTTTCACTAAGTTGCTCAGGTTGAGCAAACCACCAGAACCAGCATTGGGTATCCAGAAGAAGTTTCAAGCTTCATTTCCCTCGAAAGCTGACAGAATATCGTCGGGTAAAGGATCGTTGAAATCTTCCGGTACAACAAATTTTCCTCGATCCATTCCCAAACTCGATCGACGACGCGAACTGGAGCGAACCGGGACTAATTTTGCGATCGGAACTCCTTGATCTGAAATTACAATTTCTTCGCCAAGTTCCACACGCGATAATATCTGGGAAAAATTTGTTTCAGCTTGATGAACCGTTACGCTTTCCATATCTTAATTAGCTGCATTTACTTCTAATGTTAGAGCAGATTCAAAATTTCTTGCTTTGTAAAATTACGAAGCAGCAATCGTTTTTCAGGAGGTGAGTGATTCATCTCTTTCGCTGTGGAAATTAGGATAGAGTTTGAAGAAATCCAATCGGTCAGGAACTCTGTAATGGAAAAACTGGGACCTGCTTATCGAATCGAAACTCAACGCTTAGTGTTGCGTTGCTGGAATCCGATCGATGCACCTTTACTAAAATCTGCTGTAGATCAAAGCCTAGATCATCTACGTCCTTGGATGCCTTGGGCACATGAGGAACCTCAGTCTCTTCAACAGAAAATCGATTTGCTTCGTCGGTTTCGGAGTCAGTTCGATCGTAGTGAAAATTTCATTTACGGCATCTTTAGTTCTGATGAACAATTCGTATTGGGAGGAACCGGATTGCATCCTCGCATCGGTAAAGAGGCTTTAGAAGTTGGCTACTGGATTCATGCAAATTATATTAATCAAGGACTAGCAACCGAAGTGGCAGCGGCTTTAACAAAAGTCGCTTTTGAACTTGAACAGGTCGATCGCGTTGAGATTCATTGCGATCCGACAAATCTTGGAAGTGCAGCGATTCCAAAAAAACTAAAGTTTATTCACGAAGCAACATTAGGACGACGAGTAGAAGATCAACAGCAGCAGAAGCGGGATAGCATGATTTGGTCAATGTTTGCTGATATGTACCCGAAAAGCCCAGCGGCACAAATTCAAATTGAGGCATTTGACGCGATCGGGCAAAAGCTTCTGTGAGTTTTTTTGGTTGCTCATTCCATTTTCTCAGCAATAATTGAAGGAATGATTCGAGGGAGAACATCATGCCAGCGATCGTCAAACTCAGCATCGAAGCACTTGCAGAAGCGATCGTCTCAATGAACCTAGAGGAGAAACGCCAACTTCAGGAACTTCTTGAGCAACAAATTTCTAAAGACGAAGAACGCATTCGATCGAAAAAAGAAGGAAGCGCCGTACGGTTGATTGGAATTGCAGAAACTGATGAGCCAGCACCGACTGACGAAGAAGTTGAGGTGATGCTTGATGAACGACTGGTTGAAAAGTATTTATAAAGACGATCGATTGCCATCCCGCGCTACAGTAAAACGGTGATTTGCAAGGAAAGATCAATGCACCGCTGGATTTCTTGGTTTGCTCTACTACTC
>JADEXW010001025.1 GCA_015206935.1 Pseudanabaenaceae cyanobacterium LEGE 13415
TTCCCGCACTGCTTCAATTCGAGCAGGAATCTCAGGCTGCCCCGGTAAATCGGTTCGCACAAAATAGCGTCCTCGTCCGGGTTCTGCGGGTAAAACTCGCGCCGTGGTCATCGCTCCCGTGTGTAGCCCGATTCCGTAGCAGGAAAAAGCGGTCGAGAGCGATCGCTGAATGTTCTGAGTGATGCACCCTTGCGTATTGACCATGTTTAGAATCGTTCTCCAAATCCGAAGCGGATATTACTGCCGCCTTGATCATTGATACCGTAATCAACCCGAATCGGGCCCAACGGACCCGCTTGCACCCGAATCCCAATCCCGTACCCGAATCCGCTACCCGGCTTACCCCGAACTCCCGCTGGATTTCCAGGAACGCTACTGCCTGATCCTAAATCCGTTGCAGCATCAAAGAAGAGCGCTCCAGAAATAATCGAGAAAATCGGGAATCGGTATTCTGCCGTTGCCTGAATGAAACTCCGACCGCTTCCAACTTCTCCTTCGTCGTAACCCCGTACTGAGTTGGTTCCGCCTAACGGAAACGCTTCATACGGCGGTAAATCTCCGAAAACTGTTCCCGCTTGGAAGTTAAACGCAAACGCTTGGGCGCATCGCCCTTGTGGGGTTTGTTGCAGATCGACCCGACGTGGATCGCGCTCTCGACATTCTGGGGTAAATCGGGTTAACCGAGTCGGAATGTAGAAGCTGTAACTTCCTCGCAGTCGGTTGTAAAGAATGTTGCCAGAGCCGATCGGTAAAGATTGCTCCGTACTTAATTGCAGGACTGATCCACGAGTCGGACGCAGAAAATCATCCCGTCGATCGCGTCTGACTAAGAATTGTCCGGTGAACAAGTCATCGTTACCAGAGCGGCTAAACGTCAACGGATTACCCAGTTCGTCCACTCTCCGGCGAATTCCTTCCGCATCAGTTGCATTGACTCGCTGATATTGCAAACCGAGTGAAGCCACCCATTCTGCGCGTTCAAACACATTTTTCGACAGCGGACGCGAGAAGCTGATACCGCCACCCGTTCGATTGATTCGGGGTCGATCGCGATCTTCATTCCCCAATCGAACTTCTGGATCGCCGCCATCAAAGATCAGCGAAATGGTTCTCCGACGGAACACGCTCATGGTGTAGGAGG
>JADEXW010001026.1 GCA_015206935.1 Pseudanabaenaceae cyanobacterium LEGE 13415
GTTACAGGCAGAGGTCGCAAGTTTTGAACAAATGCAGCGCGTGATTCTGCAAGTGAAGCCTGATCTTCTGTTTCATTTAGCTGCGGATTCGTCTGCTTCTCGAAGTTTAGAGACTGTTCGATCGACGTTACAAGGCAACTTAGTCAGTACTGTGAATTTGCTGACGCTGATGGCTGAAATGGGTGGACGAGTGATCTTAGCGGGATCGCTCGAAGAACCGAATCCAGGAGAAACACCGATCGCATCTTCTCCATATGCGGCAGCAAAATGGGCGAGTACTATCTATGCTCAAATGTTTCAGCAGTTGTATCATTTATCGATCGTCAGAGCGCGGCTGTTCATGGTGTACGGTCCTGGACAGATGAACTTTAAGAAATTAATTCCGTATGTGACGCTGGCATTGCTGAATGGGGAAGTTCCTCAGTTATCGAGTGGTCAGCGGTTGATTGATTGGATCTATGTTGATGATGTTGTCGATGGATTGATTGCCGCTGCACAATCTTCAGAGGATGGTGTGTTTGAATTGGGTTCTGGCACATTAACTTCGATTACCGAGATTGTTCATCGGTTGAATCAATTGATTAATCCGAACATTCAACCGATGTTTGGAGCATTGTCCGATCGACCAATGGAGCAAGTCAGAGTGGCAAATCTTGAGAATTCAATCTCCAAACTGAACTGGAAGCCCAAGGTTTCTCTAGAGGAAGGATTAGCACGAACTGTAGAATGGTATGCTGCTTATCACCAAGCAACATTGCGATCTTGTGCTTAAATCCATCCCTGAACGATCGCTGCATAAATCGCTTGATATCGCGTTCGAGCCTTGAGTTTGTTCATGACATTGTTTAGATGAAATTTAACAGTACTTTCACTAATGATTAATTGATCGGCAATATCTCGATCGCGAAATCCCTGCGTTAACAGTCTCAAAATTTCAATTTCCCGCTCCGATAACACTGAGGATTCAATCATTGAGACTTTGAGCAAAATTTGAATCACATGACGATCGACACTCGGCTGAACTTGAAGCGCATTCGGAAACATGCGATCGCACATTCGTTTCAGTTCACTCAGTGAATCTACCATTGGCACACTTGCATCTAAAGAAACAAAGCCATCCCCGTACACTAACCTGCCA
>JADEXW010000307.1 GCA_015206935.1 Pseudanabaenaceae cyanobacterium LEGE 13415
TTACGGCACACGACAAGTCGAAACGGCTCAAGGTGAAATACTGTCACCAACCTATCTAGGAGAAATTTCTCTAGATGGACAAACATTCAGCGTTCCAGTTGTTGCGGGTTCTGCTTTTCAACAAGTACTGCTTGGTATTCCTTGGCTTAGAACTAGACGCTTAGTTGTTGATCTACCAAGCAATATTTTGACATTGGGCTAATTCAACTCAAGGCAGCGCTCATGCTATATCTGTTGATGGCTCAAGTTAGACAAGATTCCTAAAGGAACTAAACTTTTTGGCTTCTTCGTTGAGCGTTGACCGCTATTTTTCGTTGAAGCAAATCGTTCAGTTGTCTACCTAGTGTAGTATCTTGCTCAATTTCTCGATTCGCGTAGGTTCCGATTTGTAGAATCAATCGAATTGCTTCAGGTGAGCGATGCCACTTCAAACGATTACAAGTACTGCAAGCTGGAAGAAAGTTGTTTATGGAATTGTCACCGCCTTTTGCAACTGGCTTAATGTGATCCGCCGTCCAACGATTATCTAATTCCCCACCGCAGATATGACATAAGCCGCCCGTTTTTTGAAATACGAGAGTCCGTTCTTGAGGCGATAAACTCCGGCGACGATTTCCTAGTTCAGCAGTCTGTAATGATCTTTCCATGTGAGGCAAATGCTCTAACTCTTTGATAGAATGCCCAGTGAACAAGATTAGCGATCGCATTAAAAAAGCTCAGAGAGTTCTCCCTGAGCTTTCGATCAAATTATTTTGCAGTCTAAACCTGACCGCCAGCCGCTTGAAGACGGGCACGAGCGCGTTTCAGAGCTTGAGTTGCCTGCAATTGTTCCTGTTTCGAGCCGCTTTGATCCGCTTGAGCGAACTTCGCTTCGGCTTCGGTGTAGGCAGTGCGAGCCGCGTCGAGATCGATCGATTCACCGCGCTCCGCTCCATTCACCAAAATCGTGACTTCGTTCTTCTCCACTTCTGCAAAGCCGCCCATAACTGCGATCGGCACCCAGTTTTTATCCGATCGAACGCGCAGAACGCCCGTTTCGAGTGCCGTTAATAAAGGAGCGTGACCCGATAAGATACCGAGTTGTCCGGTAGTGCTAGGAAGAATGACTTCCTCAGCCGAAGAATCCCAGACTGTTTTATCTGGCGCAATGACGCGAACCGTTAAAGCCATAGTAATGATGGATGAATAATGAACAAAGATAAGGGTGCAAGTCGCACCCTAGAGAGTTACTTAGCTTCAGCCTTCATTTTTTCAGCTTTCGCGATCGCTTCATCAATGTCGCCCACCAAGTAGAATGCTTGCTCTGGCAGATCATCGAGTTCACCCGCAAGAATGCGTTGGAATCCTTTGATTGTTTTTTCGAGCGACACATACTTACCAGGTGATCCGGTGAAGACTTCTGCGACGAAGAACGGCTGCGACAAGAAGCGCTCAATCTTACGCGCACGAGCCACAGTCAAGCGATCGTCTTCCGACAATTCATCCAAACCGAGAATTGCGATGATGTCTTGCAGTTCTTTGTAGCGTTGCAGCGTCGATTGGACTGCACGAGCGGTATCGTAGTGATCATCTCCTACGATCGCAGGTTGCAACATGGTCGAGGTCGAATCCAGCGGATCGACTGCTGGATAAATTCCTTTTGCAGCCAAACCACGAGAAAGAACGGTCGTTCCGTCCAAGTGGGCGAAGGTGGTTGCCGGAGCGGGGTCGGTTAAGTCATCCGCAGGCACGTAAACCGCTTGAATCGAAGTAATCGAACCTTCGGTCGTCGAGGTAATCCGCTCTTGCAAGTCACCTACGTCCGTACCCAAAGTCGGCTGATACCCTACCGCAGAAGGCATCCGACCGAGCAGCGCCGATACCTCAGAACCTGCTTGCACAAATCGGAAGATGTTATCCACGAACAGCAATACGTCCTGCTTGTTCACATCGCGGAAGTATTCTGCCATCGTCAGACCGGACAGACCGACACGCATCCGCGCTCCCGGTGGCTCGTTCATCTGACCGTACACCAAGGCGATTTTGGACTCGTTGAGGTTGTCCTTTTTGATTACGCCCGATTCGATCATTTCGTTGTAAAGGTCGTTTCCTTCGCGAGTGCGCTCACCCACACCTGCAAACACCGACACACCACCGTGATTGGTTGCGATATTGTTGATCAATTCCATCATGATCACGGTTTTACCCACACCCGCACCACCGAACAAACCAATTTTTCCACCCCGACGGTAGGGGGTCAGCAGGTCGATCACCTTAATTCCGGTTTCAAACACGGAAGGTTTGGTTTCGAGTTCGGTCAATTTGGGAGCGGCACGGTGAATCGGAGAGGTTTCGGTGTTGTTGACCGGACCTTGGTTATCTACAGGTTCGCCTAAGACGTTAAAAATCCGTCCCAAAGTAGCAGTTCCGACGGGAACGCTAATCGGTGCGCCGGTGTCGGCAACTTCCATGCCACGAACCAAACCATCGGTGGAACTCATCGCCACCGCTCGGACTTGGTTGTCTCCAAGAAGTTGTTGCACTTCGCAGGTTACAGAAACGTCTTGACCGGATTCGGTTTTGCCGGAGATCGTCAAAGCGTTGTAAATTCGGGGCATTTTGCCACCGGGGAATCTCACGTCCAAGACAGGACCGATGATTTGTGTGATGTAACCGATGTTTGTTTTCTCTGCGGTGGTGACCATTATCGGTGCCCTAAAATTGATGGTTCAACGATTGTGTGTACACGAATTGCGCGTATTCGCCACAAGTTAGCTTATCACCGAAGGGTTACAGATGATTAAGCAATTTTTCCTATTGAAGAAGGGTGTGTTCTCTATGACACGCCAAGGAATTTGTATAAGTTGTCGATCGCAGATTTGTCGATCGCACTTCCAAAACTCACCGTTTAATCCGCTCCATCACACCACCAAACGAAGCAGCGACGTTGTACCCGATGCGAATTCCGAACAATTGAGCAAGAGGACGCTTCTCTCTGAGAATGCGAGAGGCTTCTATCCCAGTGTCATCGATTTCATAATCACCTGTTTCGATATCGATGATGACCATTCTGCCGATATTTTCTTCGGTCTCGATCTGATGACGAAGGCTGTTTTCGTACAATTCCTTTGCAATGCGAAAGTTGTCTGCCTTGATCGCGCCAATTGGTGTGCCTTGTTGCTCTAATTGAGCGCGAATCGTCGCCGCAGCCAAAGCAGCATCTCGATCGAACAAACCTAAATTCACTCGGCTCAAAAGCTGCTGAAGTTGTTGAATTCGCTTTGCAGGTGATGTTGATTTCAAAATGCCAACCTGCAATTCGTACAGGACGATCGTAGGAATCACGATGTCTTGAAAAGGAATGCTCGCGAGAGTTTGAGCGACCTGCCCTTGACCTTTGAAGTAGTAGATTAAAGTATTCGTATCCAAAACGTACACTTAAAGGCTCTCCCGTACGGCATCTTGTCCTTCTCTAGCACGAATCTCCTCTAGTGTTGGAAAGTCGTCTGCCCAAGCTCCAGCAAGGGAGTTGACTAGCTCTGCCCAAGATAATGAAGAGACTACTTGATCATCTCCTTCAACCGAGTGCTTAGACTGAATGGACTCAGCAAACTCAAAAATCTTCCTGGCTTGATCCGGAGGAAGCGTTTTGACAATGGCGTAAATCTGTTCAGCGATCGACATTTCCATACCTCCTGATAATTGCTCAGTTTAGCTCCGAAATAGACGGCTATACAGCGTTTCATGCGTCATGCTGGCGATCGACAATCCCCACCCACAACTCTCAAGCTCCGAATCTTCAAGATCAGCGATCGCATTCTTCCCAATCTCATCCCCCAACTTCAATAAAAGTTGCTGCCCTGCGGTTTGTCCGAGCGGAATGAGTTTTACGCCTGCACTAACTAAATTCGTTGCCCAACTGTGGAGATAGGCAACTAGGGCTGCGGATTCATCGATATTCCACATCGCGGCGACGAGTCCGAACGCGATCGCGAAATTACAGCCATCTTCAAAGTTCGGAAGCGGATCGGGGTGGAGCGATCGGAATAATCGGATCAAGGAACCGCCCATCTGGAGAGATTGCGATCGGAGTTCTTCGGTTTCTCTTGCAGCAGTAAACCATTGATTCCAATAGAGGAGTTGATCGAAATTTTGTGCGATCGTGGCGCGATGCGATCGGACTAACATTGCTGCTTCTAATCGAGCCGCTCCATAGTGCAACTCTTGAATGATCCAATGTTCTAGATCGTTCACGTTTTTCACTACGCCTGTATGTACCAGCGTTTCTAGTCCTTCTGAATAGCTGTAAGCTCCGACAGGTAAAGCCGGACTTGCTAACTGTAATAATCGTAGCAATGCTGGATTAGTGAGCGTGTCCATAAGCACCGGATTCAGGTTGGAATGGAACAATTTCAGATTTGATCTCTAGTCCACGATGTTCTAGTAAATCTCGTAGAACTGGATCGGGTGATAGTCTGAGATATGAATCTGTGATTTCTAATGGAACGTGGCGATTCCCCAAGTGATATGCCGCTTGTAATAGGTCTAACAATGCTGAGGTAGTAACTGTTAGAACCGGTTCGGGTTTGGCTTGGATTTTGAGAAATTCACCTTCATCAGATTCTAACCAGTCGCCATCTCGGAGCGTTGTACCTCTGGGTAAATTTAGGTACACTTCTCGCCCGTCGTCGGATCGAAAGAGAAAGCGCGATCGCATTCTCTCTTCAGCCGTTAGCGACAAAACATAATGCGGCTCAGATTGAGGATGAGTTCGGCGCGTAAAAGTCGGAGGCACAAGTTAAATTCAGTAACTTACCGTACTCAAAATATCGCGCCTTTCTGAATTGCGGCAATTTTTAGAGGTTTATTTAATGTCGATCGCTTTCCCTTGCCGCATTGATTCAGATAACGCTTCCAAGATTTGCACCAGTTCTGCACCAATTCGACCTGAAGAAATTTCAGAAGCTCGATCGTTCTGAATACAATCAATAAAATGATTGCAGACTTCTTGTAAGGGTTCTTGTTTTGGAAGTTCAAGAACTTCGCGGCTTTGTTCGATCGGCTTAAACTGCGAATCGAATTTGCCCCATTGCACTGTTAATTGCTCTGATGCAAGTTCATCGAAAATCAGAGTGCCATTTTCGCCCACGATGCACGATCGACGTTGTTTATCCGGATTCAACCAACTTAGATGTAGTGATGCTTGAAACCCACTTGGATAAGTTAAAGTCGCCCACACTGTATCAGGTAAGCCTTTCTGTAACCAAGTTGATCCTTTTGCTTCAACCAAATACGGACTTTCTCGTAGCCAAAAATTCAGAATTGCAATGTCGTGAATGGACAGATCCCAGAGAGCATCAACATCAGAGCGAACCGGACTGAGATGCGATCGCGTTGAATATCCATACCGCAACTTGCCAAGCTTCTGAACTGCTTCCCGTCCTCGAATCACCGCAGGATGAAACAGATAAGTATGATCCACAATCAATTGCCGCCGTTGCTGTTCTGCAAGTTGACAAAGCTGAATCGATTCGGAAAAGCTTAGAGTTAAGGGTTTTGCCGCAAGAACATGAAGATTTTGTTTCAGTGCTACTGTGATCAGTTCGTTATGAGTTGTTGCAGGCGTTGTAATTGCCACTGCTTCTAATCCGCTTAACTCTAAAGCATCTTGCCATTGTGTCGTCAAAAAAACTCGCTGATCGAGTTCAAATCGTTGGGCAACGGATTCTAATCGCTCCATACACGGATCAACGATCGCAACTACTCGCGCGTTTGGATGCTGTAAAAAATTCCGTAACAAATGAACGCCCCAACGTCCAACACCGAAAAGTGCGATCGAAACTGACATACCAGGCTCCTTAAAAGGTTCGGCTGGTATGTCAGAGTTAATTTTCCTGACTACTCAGCACGATAAACGCTTCTTGTGCGGCTGCTTGTTCGGCAGCTTTGCGCGATCGACCCGTTCCCTGTCCCAGGCAGCGTCCTTGAATCCAGACTTCCGCGACAAAGCGATGAGGGTCATTGTGAGTATTCCCGGTTTCTTGGGTGCGATATTCAGGTAGCGTTTTCTGGTGTCCTTGTGTCCAGTTTTGGAGAGCAGCTTTGTAGTTTTGACGGGCAGGATCGGCAAGGATTTCTTCGGCTAGCGGTTGGAATTGTTCATCGAGCCAGGAACGAATTAGGGTCAAATCTTGGGTACTGAGGTAGAGAGCGGCAAGAACGGCTTCGAGAGAATCTGCCAGACGGGAGGCGCGTCCAGCGGGATCAGATTTGGCACTTGGAGCAACGAGGAGATAGCGATCGAATCCAAATGAATCGGCGATTTGAGCAAGAATACGATCGCTGACCAAGACTGATCGCAGCGCTGTAAATTCTCCGACTTTCAGATTCGGATAAGTCTTGAGTAAAAATTCTGCGGCTGCCAATTTCACAACTGCATCCCCAACAAATTCGAGTTGCTCGTAATTACGATCAGCAGAATATGTGACATGAATTAAGGCTAAATCCATGAGATTCCAATCGATCGCG
>JADEXW010001027.1 GCA_015206935.1 Pseudanabaenaceae cyanobacterium LEGE 13415
GTCAGTGAGAATCGGTGACACAATTCTCGTAAAACCGGGTGAGAAGATTCCACTCGATGGCGAAATTTTAGAGGGTAATTCCCAAGTCGATACCTCTGCACTCACAGGGGAGTCAGTTCCGCGAACGGTCAAACCTGGAGAATCAGTTCTAGCAGGGATGATCAATCAATCGGGTGTGTTGACGATTAAGACCACTAAGCTATTTGGAGAGTCGTCGATCGCACGAATTCTCGAACTGGTTGAAAATGCCAGCAGCAAGAAAGCCGAAACTGAAAAGTTTATCCGCAAGTTTGCTCGGATCTATACGCCGATCGTGGTTTTTCTGTCACTCGCGGTAGCACTGATTCCACCCTTGTTCATGGCAAATCCAGCGAATGTCGATCGCTTTCATTGGGTCTATAACGCCTTAGTTCTGTTAGTCATCTCTTGCCCATGTGGATTAGTGATTAGTATTCCGCTCGGTTACTTTGGTGGTGTGGGTGGTGCGGCAAAACGTGGCATTCTCGTCAAAGGTTCGACCTATCTTGATACTCTGGCAGCAGTCAATACGGTTGTGTTTGATAAAACGGGAACCTTGACGCAGGGGGTGTTCAAAGTCACGCAAATCATTCCGAAAAACGGTTTTGCCGAAGATAAACTACTTGCGATCGCGGCTCAAGTCGAATCGCACTCAAATCACCCAGTTGCACAATCGATTCGTACTGCTTACGGAAGATCAATTGACGATTCTCAAGTACAGGACTATCAAGAAATTGCAGGTCATGGTATTCAAGCCCGTGTTGGCAATCAGCTTGTAATTGCAGGGAACGATCGCTTACTGCATCGAGAGAACATTGATCATGATGTTTGTGATGTAGATGGAACGGTTGTACATCTCGCAGTAGATAGCACATATGCTGGACGAATTATCATTGCCGATGAACTGAAACCCGATGCTGTAGAAGCAATACGATCGCTCTCAAGAATTGGTGTTGAAAAAACTGTGATGCTGACTGGTGACAACAAATCTGTTGCTTCGAGTGTTGCACAACAATTAGGTTTAAGTGACTATCGGGCAGAACTGTTGCCGGAAGATAAAGTAAACGCGATCGAGCAAATTCTACGTCAAGCTAAAGGTAAAGTTGCTTTCGTTGGCGA
>JADEXW010000308.1 GCA_015206935.1 Pseudanabaenaceae cyanobacterium LEGE 13415
TAGCGATCGTAGGCACTTTTCCAGCCAAAAAGCTGCTCTGAATACAAATCCTGCCAGAATGGAAACAGGATTGCATTCGGCATCATTCCAGGTGGTAATAGACTGCGATCCGAATAGATTCTTAGCTTCATAGTCCCTCAGAAATCGATGGTTGTCTCAGCAAATTGAATTTCTGCTTTAGTACCAACCAAACAAACACCGAATTGCAAACAAGATACCGCTGCCAAAGTCTTCCAGGTTCACTGATCAATCGATACAACCATTCCAAACCTGCTTGCTGCATCCAAAACGGGGCACGTTTAACCATTCCTGCAACAAATTCAAAGCTCACTCCAATTCCCAACGACACGGGAACATTCACCGCTTGACAATGCTGGTACATCCAATATTCTTGTTTCGGCGCACCTAATCCAACAAAGAGAATATCTGGTTTTGCAGCTCGAATGCGTTGATTAATGTTCTCAACCTCGATCGCATCATTCTCAAATCCATACGGCGGACAATAAGTACCTGCAATCTTTAAGGTTGAATGTCGCTTTTTCAAAACAATTGCAGCCTGATCAGCCGCTTCTGGTCTGCCTCCGAGTAAGAACACTGAAAGATTGTTCTCAGCCGCTAATCGACAGAGTTCTTCAAACAGATCCGTTCCATTGATTCGATCGCATAACGGTGTTCCCAAAAACTTTGCCGCCCAAAGTAACGGAACGCCATCCGCAACGGATAAAAAAGCATTTTGATAGATGTTGCGAAAATGTCGATCGCGTTGCAGTGTAACTAAATGATGAGCATTCGGAGTCACAACATACTTCGGCTCAGTTCCGGTTGCTGCTTGTTGAATAATTGATCGAAGTGCTTCTTGAAATGAACAGCGATCGATCTCAATGTTGCAAAGATTGACTCGCATCATCTCACCTCGGAAATTCGCTGTTTCTGTGTTGCCCCCGTGACTTTGAACGCTGCTTTTTCCATCCAGGTATACAGCGATCGAGGTGTAAATTTCAGCGAATAAGCTGCCAACATTGTGATCAATGTCCTTCGGGGTTCCTCAAACAGAATACGAATGTCCTGACTCAAAGCAGTATTCATTGTCTCAACTGCCATTTCTCCATCGCGTAAAGTGACCGCACGACGAGCCACATAGCGCATATAATAAGCTTTCGCTAACTGTTCGTAAGCACCGAGAACTGCTGGAGAATGCTTGCAAGACTTTTCGATCACTTTCTCGATCGCTCGATATTGAATCATTGCATTTGCAGACAATCCACCCGCATTAATTCGATAGAGTGTTAATGCTTCAGGAATGCCTTCAAGCTGCCATTTTGTCGTTGCTGCAATCCTTGTCCAGCACTCTAAATCGGTGGCATCGGCTTTCTCGAATCGCAATCGCTCATCAAAGTAAAAATCTTCAGTGACACCATAGAGATCATCTTGAAATTTGATCTCTTCAAACGTTGCCCGTCGAATCACAGCCGCAGAACCATTTCCGACTGGATTTCGACACAGAACATACGGCGGCGTAATGTTCCGAATCTTTCTCGGCATCTGATACAGTCCCATCGATCGACTTTGTTCATCAATGAAAACTGAATAGCTAAAACTCACCCCCACTTTAGGCAAGGCTTGCAAGTGTTTAACATGCTTTTCGAGCTTTTCTGGTAGCCACAAATCATCCGCATCGAGCAATGAGAGATACTCACCTTGGGCATGACGAATCCCAGTATTTCTTGCACCCGGCAAGCCTCGATTCTTTTGTTGAACAATCTTCAACCTGGAATCATCAAACTGTTGGCAAATTTCAACACTCTGATCCGGTGAACCATCATCAACAATGATCACCTCGAAATTCTCATAGGTCTGAGAAAAGAGCGATCGCAATGTCTCTCCGATGTATTGCTCGGCATTGTAAACCGGGACAATCACAGAGACTTGTCCTGCATTCATACTCATATGCAAAATTTACAAAAGATTATTGAGAAAAGAATTCTGATCAGCTTGGGTCGCGTAGAAGGTTCCTTCTGGTTCTTTTTCAGCAACCACATCATTCACCACAACGCCCAGAATGGTTTGACCCGACTGCGCTAGAAATTGTTTTGCCGCGATCGCATTCGGAACATCCACCACACCCGGACGAACCACTAACAATGCTCCATCAACCATTGTGTTCAAAATTGCTGTGTCTGCGGTTCCTGACAGTGCGGGAGTATCGAGAAGAACCACATCATACACTTGTGTAAAAGATTCGATTAGCTCTCGCATTCGCTGAGAATCCAGTAATGCGATCGGGTTTGGTGGAATGGTTCCCACACTCAAAACATGCAGGTTCGATGTAATCTGTTGAACTGCGGCTGAAAATGGAACTTGACCTACTAGAACATTACTCAAGCCGAATTGATTGGTCAGTCCCCAGAGATGATGCTGTGCAGGATTGCGAAAATCAGCATCAATCAATAACACTCGCCGTTGAACTTGGGTCATTGCGACTGCTAAATTTGCTGCGATCGTGGATTTTCCTTCTTGCCGCCCAGCGCTAGTCACCACTAACGATTGAATCGGTTGATCCAACTTCAATAGTTTCAGATTTGCATGAAGCATCTGATAAGCTTCCTGGGCTGGAAATACTGTCCGATGCTGCATTGAGCGAGAAGAACCATGTTCCTCATAGGTTGAAAGCTCGACTTTGGGGATCACACCCAACAATGGATAGCCAAACAACGATCGAGCATCTTTCAAACTCCGAACGGATCGATCATTGCGATCGCTAAGGAAGGCAAAGATGATTCCTAACACAAGCCCGATCGCGCCCCCTGCTGCCAACATCAACAACAATCGAGCCGAAACAGGTTTGTCAGGTGGATCAGCCGTTGCCACGATCTCTGTATTTGCAGCCGTTTGATTCTCTCGCACGAGTGCTTCTTGTCGATTGGTCAGCAAGGCTTTGTAAGTTTCCTGCGCTGCATTTCTTTGGCGCTCTAGTTCACGATGTGTTTTTTCGAGTTCAGGGAGTTGTCTCGATCGACTGGAATATCGTGCTTCTGCTTGTTTGAGTGCTGTAAGCTGAGAAGCTAATGCCCGACGATTCACTTCTGAGTCTGCTAAAGCACCAATCTGCTCTTGTCCAGTTTCCCCGATCTGAAGTTGATTGAGTGGAACTGAATTGTTACCTGAAATCTCTCGAATCCTCGCTTCATAGACTGATCTTGCTTCTGCTTCTTGTCGCCGCAGTAAATCGATCGCGGGATGCTTCGGTGAAAATCGCGCCCGTTCTCTGATCAACTGCGATCGAGCTTGATCCCAATCGGCTCGTGCTTTTTTCACACTTTCCGATTGATTCAAATTGCTAAGAGTGAGTGCAACTTCAGGTGTAACGTTCAATTGCTGGCTTAACGCAGTCGATCGCGTGGTGGCTTGAGCAAGTTGAATCTCGGTTTGAGTAATCTGCTGCCTTAAATTCGTTAATGTTTCAACTGTTGAACCCACTTCCTTATCTAGCTCAACCACATTGCTATTTTCTTTGAATGTTTTGAGTCTCGATTCCGCTTCAGTCACCGCCGTTTGACTGGCTGGTATCTGAGTTTCAATGAACTTTCTTGCTGCGATCGCGTCTGCTCGATTCGACTCTCGATTGCGCGTCAAATAAGCCTGCATCACAAAGTTAACAATCTCTGCTGCCCGCTTCGGATTATCACCCGTGTAAGAAATCTGCAAAATATCAGTGCCCGTCATTTGTCGAACACTCAGATCGCGGCTAAAAGCTTGCACACTCAACGGCTCACCGGATTCGTCTGCTAGTTTGAACTGTGCGATCGCTTTTTTTGCAATCGGTTCCGATCGTACAATTTCTGCCTGAGTACTCAGTGGATCACTCTTTGTTGTTAACGCTTGCAACTTTTCAGGTTCATTTTCGAGTCCAGTTAGTGCTGAAGTGCTATCCATTTTCAGCATCAGTTTACCAGAAGCAACATATCGTGGCGATTGGCACAGACTGTAAAATGCTGCAATTCCAGAGGATAAGACCGTCAAACCTACGATCGGGAGCCATCGCCGCCGAATCGTTGCCCAATACTTTTGGAACTGGATTTCTTCGGCTGGAAGTGTAGAAAGCAGATTCGCTAGAAAGTTAGCACTAGCATCTGAGGAAGCATTGTTAGCCATAGTTCAGGGTCAGAACGATAGAACATTACCCTGAATCGTTGGATTACCTTATCGCGACGATTCAGAACTGTTCAATGAACAATTCATTAGACTGCTTGCATCAATCGGAACTACCAACTAAATAGAACGCAAGCTATGCAAACGAAGGGTGCAGAAGCACATTAAAGAGCAAATTTCAGAACAGTCCATCTTCACGGACTTTGTTTGTGTAGCCGCGATTCTATTCGCTCAGACATCCATACAAGAAGCCGATTAGAAACTCATCAAAAATCTGTTACTCATTGCCCTGAAGCATTACCGAATTAGCTTCACGATGATCCCAATCAATAAATTTCGACCTCGATCGAGCCATCCTTTCCGCTGTTTAGAACTTGTCGGAACTCGCCACAAAATCTCGGTGCGAGTCTCGCCCGTAAACTTTTGGTAGTGATTTAGAAATAGATCATTCTCTGAACCGGGTTGAATCGATTGCTCTGTGTTTTCAAGCGGCTCGATCGCGCTCGATTTTGGATCAGACGATGAAATCATGTGTGTTGAATCAGCCATATTGAGATTCAATTACAACGCGCGTGAATTGTCTCCCGAAACCACTCCACCGGGTAGGAATATTGCTTCCGCGCCAAAGTTAGCAATATTCGGACAGTCTTTCTTGAAACCTGCTCAGATTGCCCCTAACTGTAGTCAGGTTGCTTTAGAGTTCGCAAGGTTCAATGCGTCGCTTCATACAAGCTTCATATACAAACTTTATGTCTTTTTAAGTTATTTCAGTTGCGAATGTAACTTACAAAGTACCCAGGATTGTTCAAGCTCAAAATGCTTCTAAAGTTAAAAAAGGCACTCTATCACGCTATAAAGTGAATCTTATAAGTGGTTTTCTTTCTAATCTAGTAGTATTAGGAACACTACAATCCAGCATGTTTTCAATAGTATCAAGTGATAGATTACTTTTCATATCACAAATTAATCTACACTTGCTAAAGATGAAGATTGTGATTGAGTGGCTGTTCTTTTTCGGATCTTGTATCAATGCTCATCCCACGGATTCATCAATTCTTAATTCCATCTGAGCAGAAACGCGCTTCGATCGCAGTTTGGTTCAGTCTTTCGCTAGGCTTTGCATTTTACTACAGTGTCCTTGTTCTACAAAAAGCCTTCCGATCGCAATATGTGGCACAAGATGATGCGCGAGAGTACGTTTTCTGGATGCAGCGATTCATTGATCCATCATTGTTACCGAATGATCTGATTGCTCAGTATTTCAAATCCATTACGCCACCTGGATATGCTGCAATCTATCAATTGATGGCAATGTTCGGAATTGAGCCACTTTGGTTTAGCAAAGTGCTTCCGGTTGGACTCGGACTGATTGCAACCATTTATAGTTTTGCAATTTGCTTACGACTGTTTCCGTTTCCGATCGCGGCTTTCACTTCAACGCTAATTTTGAATCAAAGCTTATGGTTTCGAGATGATCTCAGTTCTGCAACTCCCAGAGCATTCGTCACTCCGCTCTTTCTAGCGTTTCTCTATGCTCTAATTCGCAATCAGCGATCGAGCATGATTGTTATCCTGATTCTCCAAGCACTCATTTATCCGCCGCTTGTCTTTATTACGATCGCACTTTTATTCATAAGACTCTGGCACTGGAAATCTAAAAAGCTTCAATTTCGACCCAATCGACTGATTTTTCTTGGAATTGTACTAAGCGCGATCGCATTGATTCCCTATGCGCTGTCATCTGCGGAATTTGCACCCTTGATTACGCGATCGCAAGCGGCAACAATGCCCGAACTCTATCCTGGTGGTAGACATCCTTTTTTTAATCCGAATCCTTGGGCTTTTTGGCTCATTGGTGAACACAGCGGAATCATTCCCCCGTTGATGCCTCCATTGATTTGGCTCGGATTGTTGTTGCCGATTCTGATCCGATATCGCTCTAAGTTTCCATTAATACAGCAAATTGATGCTCCAATCTCAGTTTTACCCCAAATTGTTTGGGTATCTCTAGGACTATATACAGCCGCTCATTTACTGCTACTGAGACTATTTTTTCCTACACGATACACGACTCACAGTTTTCGGATTGTTTTAGCGATCTCCGCTGGAATTGTTCTAACTATTCTGCTTGATACGATTCTTCGATCGACTCAGAACCGGATCGCCAAGCTGAGTTTAGTCCTCATTCTCAGCACAGTTCTATTGTTTTATCCTCAGTTCTCTCGCGGTTTCCCATTTACCAACTTCCGAGAGAGTAACAATGCCGCGCTCTATCAATTTTTGCGATCGCAGCCTAAAACTACGATGATTGCAACCCTCTCAGATGAGGCAAACAACATAGCAACC
>JADEXW010000037.1 GCA_015206935.1 Pseudanabaenaceae cyanobacterium LEGE 13415
GATAATTACAATAAGTTATTGATTTCTCGTGTACACCCGCTCGATTGGATTAATCCACAGCCAAAAGACCAATACGATCTAGTGGTAATTGGCGCGGGGACAGCAGGATTAGTCGTGGCAGCGGGCGCAGCAGGATTAGGAATTGGGCTGAAAGTTGCCATCATTGAAAAGCATTTGATGGGCGGCGATTGTCTGAATGTTGGGTGTGTTCCTTCTAAGACGATGATTCGATCGGCGCGTGTGGTTGGTGAAATGCAACAAGCTCGATCGTTTGGAGTGATGCCACCAGATGCGATCAAGGTCGATTTTCCCGCAGTGATGGAACGGATGCGGCGAATTCGAGCCGAGATTAGCGAGAACGATTCAGCACAGCGATTTCAGAAACTTGGAATTGATGTGTTTTTGGGAGAAGGACGATTTTTAGATCGAGAACGGATTGCAGTTGGCGATCGTGTTTTGCGGTTTAAGAAAGCTACGATCGCAACTGGAGCAAGAGCAAGTCAGCCGAAGATTCCCGGACTCGCAGAAGCAGGATATTTAACCAATGAAACTGTCTTTTCATTAACAGAACGACCGAACCGATTAGCTGTAATTGGAGGAGGTTCGATCGGTTGTGAAATGGCTCAAACTTTCCGAAGATTAGGCTGTGAAGTAACGCTATTTCATAACAAAAATCGATTACTCGATCGAGAAGATTCAGAAGCCGCTGAAATTCTGAAACAAGCCTTTATTGATGAGGGAATTCAAATTATTTTTAATAGCTCGATCGACAAAGTAGAACCGGGTAAAATCATTCATTTCAATTCACAACAAATTACAGTCGATGAAATCTTAGTTGGTGCAGGTCGATCGCCCAATATTGAAGGATTAAATCTCGAAGCGGCTGGCGTTGAATTCACTAAAAAAGGCGTGAAAGTCAATGATTATCTGCAAACAACGAATCCTAAAATCTTTGCTGCGGGTGACATTTGTATGGATTGGAAATATACCCATGCAGCGGACGCAGCAGCAAGAATTGTGATTAAAAATGCGCTCTTTTCGCCTTTTGGATTCGGTCGATCGAAGCTTAGTAATTTAGTCATGCCAAGAGCGATTTATACTGATCCCGAAATTGCTCACGTTGGAATTAATCATGATGCAGATGTCATCAAGATTCCATTGGAAAAAGTCGATCGAGCGATCGCAGATGGAGAAACCAACGGATTCGTTAAAATCTTTCATCGGAATGGGCAAATTTTGGGAGGCACGATCGTTGCCAGTCATGCAGGCGACATGATTAGCGAGATCACATTAGCGATCGTAGGTAAATTGAGCCTAAACACCTTATCCAGCGTGATTCATCCCTATCCCACGCAAGCAGAAGCTATCCGAAAAGCCGCTGATGCTTATCGTAAAACGCTATTGACTCCAAGAAGCCGCAAACTTTTAGAAGTCTTGTCCAAACTTTCATAATCCGATCAGGTTGGCTAAGGTTTGTTAAGCTGGGAGCGCGTTAGAACGAGACGATATGCAGCCCCTATTTAACCAATCTGTTAAAGTCGAAACTTTGGAAATTGCGATCGACAATCTCCCTGCTCATCTCGATGGGACAAGGCTCGTTCAGCTTTCCGATTTGCACTTTGATGGCAAGCGATTATCTGACCAAGTGTTAGAGCAAGCCATCATCGCCACAAATGAAGCTGAACCGGATTTTGTAGTGATCACGGGCGATTTTGTTACAGACGAACCCGATCCAATTCACGAGTTAGCGAAACGACTGAAACAGGTGGAAGCTCGATCGGGCATCTATGGAATTTTGGGCAATCATGATCTTCATCGTTTCAACAGCAAGCAAACGATCGTGGATGCGCTTGCCAAAGTAGACATCAAAGTTTTATGGAACGAGATTGTCTATCCCGTTGGAGAAGGGCTTGCACTGGTGGGTTTAGCCGATCTTTGGTCAGCGGCATATAAGCGATCGAATGAAGTCGTGGCGCAACTTCCCGCAAATTTACCTCGAATTGTGTTAGCTCATAATCCGGACTGTGCTGAATCGCTGCAACAGTATCGCGTCGATTTACAGCTATCCGGACACACCCACGGCGGACAAATTATTATTCCTGGAATTCTCAATGTTTCTGTGACTTGTGCATATCTTTATCGAACCTTGCCCAGAAATTTGAAGCATCGGATTTCAGCCTTAAAAGCCTGTTACCGGGTGATGAAACATTGGGAATGGGTCAAGGGATTTCATCAAATTGGTAACAATCGATTGTATGTTAATCGAGGATTAGGGACTTATTTTCCGGGTCGATTGTTCTGTGCGCCTGAAGTGACGGTGATTACGTTACAGAGTCGCACTAGCAATGCTCGATCGAATTAATTCATAAATCTAAAAGGTGCAATCTCTCAATGCTGAATTAGATTTGTTACGGCACTCAACAAAAGATTGAGGAGAGAAGCGAATGATGAACATTAGCACATTCGTCAAAAGATTGATTTACCGCAATCCTCAAATTTCACTGGCGATTTTGAACAAAGTGCGCCAATTGGGATTTGATATCGTTGAAGGCGTGAATCCAGAACTTGCCCTGCTTTCTAATTCTGGCATTGATGTGATCCTTGATATTGGCGCGAACCAAGGACAATACGCCCGTAGGCTTAGAACTTTGGGATACAAAGGTAGAATTGTTTCGTTTGAACCGACTGCCGAAGTGTTTTCTCAACTTCAAGCTCGATCGAGCGCTGATCCCTTGTGGACGGTCGTTCAATTAGGACTAGGAAACTACGATGGCACAGCGACGATTCACGTTTCCGAAAGCTCTGTTTTTAGCTCATTGCTACCCCAAGCTCCGTTGTTAAATCAGACTTATCCAGAATCAACTTATGTGAAAACTGAGGACATTCAAATTCATCAATTGGACACGATTTTCGAGCAATATTGCAAACCTGACGATCGAGCGTTCTTAAAAATTGATGTTCAAGGATTTGAACCGCAAGTCTTGGAAGGGGCAATCAATTCGCTCGATCAGGTTCTGGGTGTGCAGTTGGAACTTTCTTTCGTGCAGCACTATGAAGGAGAGCCTTTAATGCGAGAGATGCAGGACTGGTTGCAAAATCAGGGCTTCACACTCGTATTGTTAAAGCCGCTTGAGCATAATTTGCACGACAATCAATTGTTACAAGCAGATGGCTTGTTTTTCAGATTGAATTCGGGCAAATAATGTTACGCCTGAACGTTCAAGCAACACAATCGTACAAAACTCCCCAGAAATCGCGCAAAAGGTGTAAAACGGATAGAATCACTCTTCTGAAAGTGGCGCGATCGACGTATGAAATTTTCCGCTCTGACAGGTTTTTGGCGATTCTGGGCGTTTGCAATGGTGACGTTTTGTTTGGCGCTCACTGTGACGGCGTGCAATCCACAGGGCTACAAAACTCAAGCTGCAAGAGTTCCACAAATTATCGATACGGTTCTGAGCGATCCGAAATCGTTTAACTATGCGCTGATTAATGAAGATCCGAATGTGACGGGATTTGTTTACGTTGGATTGATCACGGAAAACGGATTGACCGGACAATTGGAGCCTGAATTGGCGGAGAAATGGGAGATTGCGCCTGATAAAAAGAAAGTGACCTTCACACTACGGGAAGGCTTGAAATGGTCAGATGGTCAGCCGTTGACCGCTGATGATGTTGTGTTTACATTCCAAGATATTTTCTTTAATCCGAAAATCCCAACTGACATTCAAGATGTGTTGCGGATTGGGAAAAGTCGGGCGTTGCCAGGTGTGCGGAAAATTGACGATCGACGAGTAGAATTCACGACTCCCGAACCGTTTGCGCCGTTTGTTCGTGTGACAGGTGGATTGGCAATTTTGCCGAAGCATATTCTAGAAGAAACGGTGAAAAAGACCGATTCTCAAGGCAATCCGATTTTCCTATCAACTTGGGGAACCGATACTGATCCTAGAAAGATTGTTGGGAATGGACTTTATACGATCGATCAATACGTTGCGACTCAGCGTGTGATTTTCAAGCGCAATCCTTACTACTGGCGCAAAGATCCTCAAGGCAATCAACAGCCTTTTATTGAGCGAATTATTTGGAGTGTTGTTGAGAACCAAAATACGATTCTGTTGCAGTTCCGATCGGGTGGATTAGATATTTCTGAACCGATTCGTCCTGAAGATTTCCCGATTTTGAAAAAGCAAGAAAAGCAAGGAGATTTCACGACTCATGTAGGTGGAATTCGACCCGTTACGACGTTCATGGCGTTTAATTTGAATCAAGGGCGTAGAAACGGAAAACCTGTCGTTGATCCGGTGAAATCCAAGTGGTTTAACAATCCAAAATTTCGACAAGCGATCGCGTATGGTATCGATCGAGAACGGATGAATACTAACATTTTCCGAGGGTTGGGAGGATTAATCAATTCGACAATTATCGAGTCTAGCCCCTACCATCTCAGCCCTCAAGAAGGTCTAAAAGTCTACAACTATGATCAGACTCGATCGAAAGAGTTACTAAAAGAAGCTGGGTTTAAACTCAACGATCGTGGACAACTCACTGATGCACAAGGGAATGCCGTTCGCTTTACCTTAATGACCAATGCTGGCAACGTGGTGCGAGAAGCAATGGTCGCCCAGATTAAGCAAGATTTGAGCCGTTTGGGGATTCAAGTTGATATTAATCCGATTAACTTCGGGGTGTTAATTGATAAGTTGGATAATACTCAAGAATGGGAAGCGTATCTGTTAGCAATGGGCGGCAGTAAAGAGCCGAATAGTGGAGCGAATGTATGGTTGCCGGATAGTCGATCGCATAGTTTTAATCAGTCTGGCGCTCCTGGAAAACCACCGCTCGAAGGTCGGGTTGTTGCAGATTGGGAAGCGGAAATTGGACGGCTTTATATTGAAGGCGCACAAGAATTAGACGAAGCAAAACGCAAACAAATTTATGGACAAATTCAGAAAATTGCTCAGGAGTATTTGCCTTGGATTCCGTTAGTGAATGCACGAGTCATGGCAGTCGTTCGGAATCGGGTACAAGGGGTAAATTATCCTGAAACTGGTGGTGCATTGTGGAACCTTTACGAATTGAGAGTTGAGGATTGATATGCAGTTCACAACTCTGCGTCGTGGCTTCGTTTTCGTTTTAGCGATCGCGACTCTTTTCCTATCAGGTTGCAATCCACGTGATTATAGAACTCAAGCTGCACAAGTTCCCCAATTGGTATTAGTTAGTCCCACCGATCCAAAAACGTTCAACTACGCGAATAATCAAACCTTTCCAAGCGTATTTCCGTTTATTTATGAGGGGCTAACTAAAGAGAATGGGGTCACGGGAGAGTATGAACCTGCATTAGCTGAATCGTGGAAGTTTTCATCTGATAATAAGCGGGTTGTGTTCACACTTCGCCCGAATTTGAAGTGGTCAGACGGTAAACCTTTAACAGCGGATGATGTAGTCTTCACTTATGAAGATGTTGTCTTTAATCCGCAAATTCCAACTGATCAAAAAGAAAGTATTCAGATTGGAACGAAAAAGGTCTTTCCGAAAGTACGCAAAATTAGCGATCGACAAGTTGAGTTCATTCTCCCCGAACCTTTCGCGCCTCTGCTTGCTGCAACCGCTGCCCCAGATGGCATTATGATTTTGCCGAAACACGCATTATCTGAAGCTGTTACGAAGAAATTACCAGATGGAAATCCAGCGTTTATTTCAACTTGGGGAACGGATACTGATCCAAAGAAAATTATCACAAACGGCGCTTATGTGATTGACAATTACAGCGCTGGACAACGATTAGTATTGAAGCGAAATCCGAATTATTGGCGGAAAGATCAGGCGGGAGTACAACTGCCTTATATCGATCGGATTATTTGGCAGTTTATTGAGAATCAAGATACTCAACTCTTGAGATTTCGATCGGGTGATTTGGATGTAATGGGGGATACAAGACCATTGCGACCAGAGTATTTTTCATTACTGAAACGAGAGGAAGAACGCGGAAATTTTCAAGTCTTGAATGGGGGCCCTTGGTCGGGAGTTTTATACCTTACATTCAATCTCAGTAAGGCAAAAGATGCGAATGGAAAACCGTTTGTTGACCCCATTAAATCGCGTTGGTTTAATACCTTAGAATTTCGGCAAGCGGTGGCTTATGCGATCGATAGAGATCGGATCAATACCAACCTATTTCGAGGCTTAGGAGTCGTTCAAAATTCTCCAATCTCTGTACAAAGTCCATTCTCATTAAAAGAAGGATTGAGAATTTACAATTACAATCCAGAAAAATCACGAGAATTATTAAAGAAGGCAGGATTTAAATATAACGATCGAGGTCAGCTATCCGATTCTGAAGGCAATCGAGTTAAATTCACATTGCTCACGAATTCCAATAATCTAACGCGAGTTGCGATCGGCGCTCAAGTTCGACAAGATCTTGCCAAAATTGGGATCGAAGTTGATTACAATCCAATCAATTTCAACGTTTTAATTGATAAAACAAATGGCTCAAGAGAGTGGAATGCTCATATGATTGGGTTCACCGGAGGAATCGAGCCACAAGGACTGGCAAATCTTTGGATGACCAGTGGCGGATCGCATTCGTTTAATTTGGCTCAACAGCCCGGACAACCGAAAATTCAAGGCTATATTGCAAACGATTGGGAGAAAGAAATCGATCGATTATTTATCGAAGGAGCGCGAGAACTCGATCGAGAAAAACGTAAAGCCATTTATGGTGAATTTCAGAAATTAGTTCAAGAACAGCTTCCCGTTATTCACTTAGTCAACGATTCAGCACTGATGGCAGTTCGCAATCGAGTTCAAGGCTTGAAATATTCTGGTTTACCGAGTTGGGGACTTTGGAATATTCAAGAACTTAGAATAAAAGAGTAAGCTGTGTATCTCCAAAATGAGTCAACCCGAAGCGATCAAAGCCTTACTCGACCAAGTTTCCCAAGGCAAAATGAGTTCAGCCGATGCGCTCGATAAATTGAAGTATTTGGCATATGAACCCGTGGGCGGATTTGCCAATATTGATCATCATCGATCGCTAAGAACGGGTTTCCCTGAGGTCATTTGGAGTCCTGGCAAAACTCCAGAACAAATCGCTCAAATCATGGAAACTCTGCGCGGAAAGACTTCTGTTGTGATGGCGACTCGCATGGAAGCGGAAGTGTACGCCTGGGTGAAAGAAATGGTTCCAGATTCGATTTACTATCCGATGGCTCGAATCTGTTCCTTGCATCCGGTTCAACCTCCGATTCATTCGGGTACGATCGGCATTCTCTCGGCTGGAACGGCTGATTTACCTGTGGCTGAAGAAGCAGCGATTACAGCTGAATTGTGCGGCTTCCGAGTTCAGCGACTTTGGGATGTTGGTGTTGCTGGCATCCATCGCTTACTCAGTAATGTGCATGTTCTGTCGCAAGCGGATGTTTTGATTGTTGTCGCGGGAATGGAAGGCGCATTGCCCAGTGTGGTCGCGGGATTGTCAGATTGTGCGATCGTTGCTGTTCCCACGAGCATTGGATATGGTGCTAGCTTCAATGGTTTGTCTGCGTTGTTAACCATGTTGAATTCTTGCGCCACCGGAATTGGAGTCGTCAACATCGATAATGGATTCGGTGCAGCAATGTTAGCAGGTCAAATTCTCAGAACAGCGGCAAAATTGAGATCGAGTTAAACACATTCACAAGGCTGTTTCTGCGGTTGCAATCGCGCCAAAATTTGTTTGAGAACGATCGCTGTCCAATCAATATCTTCTTCAGTTGTATATCGTCCCAAAGTCATGCGAATTCCTGATTTTGCGGCTCGATCGCTATATCCCATCGCTAATAAAATCGGACTTGGCTTCAATGTGCCGCTACTACAGGCAGCCCCCGCGCTAATTCCAATTCCAGCAAGATTCATTTGCCGTACTAAAACTTTCCCGTTCAAGGTTTCGCCATCGGCATCAGGTAAACAGAAGCTCACATGATGCGGCAAACGATGAATCCGATCGCCTGTTACAACCAATTCAGGCACGTCCGAAAGTCGATCGAACAATCGATCGCGTAATCGAATCAATCTTGATGTTTCGGTTGGTAATTCTTGGGCGCTTAACTCAGCAGCAATGCCAAAACTTGCGATCGTGGGTAACGCTTGGGTGCCCGATCTTAGTTTTCCTTCTTGTCCCCCGCCACCTAAAAGCGGCACTAATTCCACACCCGGACGAACGTAAAGCGCTCCAGAGCCTTGGGAGCCATAGAGTTTATGACTTGAGAGCGACAGTAAATCGATCGATAACTGTTGAACGTCGATCGGCAGTCTTCCCGCAACTTGAACCGCATCTGTGTGAAAAATTGCGCCATGATTGCGAACGATTTGACCGAGGTGGGCGATCGGTTGAACGGTTCCGACTTCGCTTTGTCCATAGATAATTGAAACGAGAACCGTATTCGATCGTAATGCCGCCTGCAAATCAGTAGGATTCACTTGTCCGAACACATTCACAGGCAAGCGTGTGATTTCCCAGCCCCATTTTTCTAACAATCGAGCAGGTTCAGAAATTGCAGAATGTTCCACGCTCGAAATGATCATGTGCTGCGGCGTACTGTATTGATGCGCGATGCCCATGATTGCCAAATTATTCGACTCAGTGCCGCCTGACGTGAACACGATCGATTCTTCCGGTGCATTGATCAATCGAGCAACTTGAACTCTCGATCGCTCCAGAATCGTGGCGGCGCGATTTCCCCAGACGTGCAGGCTCGACGGATTGCCCCATTGTTCCGCTAAAACTTGCTGCATCAGCGCGATCGCTTCAGGTCGCGTGGGAGTGGTCGCACTGTAATCGAGGTAGATTTGCATGAGCGGTGTTGACCAGAGAGAAATGGGTATGCTACGGGTGCTGTTTTGAAGTTAACAGCTTGTGTTTGTGGAGCAATCTAGCTTGTGGGTAGACTCAATCACTTTCTTCAGTTTAGTCTCTGTGTGTCACTGTTGATGGGATGCAAAGCCGCATCTTCGTCAAATGTTCGTGTTAGTCCGTTATCACAAGATCCGAATGTTCAGGTTTACATGAATCAGGAACAGTCGGCAGAGTATCAGGAACCGTATCGAGAAATTACACGATCGGGCAGTAATTTTGAGCAGATTTTGATTGATGCAATTTCGTCTGCAACTTTGAGTATTGATGTTGCAGTGCAAGAATTTCGATTGCCGAATGTGGCGAAAGCGTTACGCGATCGAGCCGCTTCTGGGGTCAAAGTTCGAGTGATTCTAGAACATGAATATGCTCGTCCCTATAGTGCGTATACCAGAACAGAGATTGAGAAGCTACCAGAGCGCGAGCAAGCAAGATATCAGGAAGCTCGATCGCTGATTGATCAAAACCGAGATGGTGAACTGAGTGAGGAAGAAATTCGAGATCGAGATGGGTTAGTGATTTTGGATCAGGCGAAAATTCCTCGGATTGACGATCGAGCAGATGGGAGTCGTGGTAGTGGATTGATGCACCACAAATTTATGGTTATTGATGGGAAAACAACGATCGTGACTTCAGCAAATTGGACGCTCTCGGATGTGTTCGGGGACTTTGCTCGATCGACCAGTCGCGGAAATGCAAACAATCTTTTGAAGATTAGTAGCGCTGAACTGTCACGGGCGTTTACTGAAGAATTTGAAGTGATGTGGCGCGATCGCAAATTTGGAGCAAAGAAACCCGCTCGCCCAGTTCAACAGTTCAAAATCGGCGAAACATTGATTGATCTACATTTTTCTCCGAATTCTGCAAGTGTTCCTTGGGAGCAAACATCAAATGGATTGATAGCTAAAACCTTACAACAATCAACCCAATCGATCGATTTAGCTTTGTTTGTCTTTTCAGAGCAAGACTTAGTAAATACGATCGAATCCCGTAGCAACATTCGCGCTCTAATTGAACCGACTTTTGCTTACCGATCATACAGTGAAGCTTTAGATATGTTGGGAGTTGCGCTAAGTGATAACTGTAAGTGGGAAGTGAACAATCGCCCGTGGCAGAATCCGCTGAAAACCGTTGGTGTACCGCAGCTACCACCTGGAGATTTGTTGCATCATAAGTTTGGAATTGTCGATCGACATACTATCATCACAGGCTCACACAACTGGACAAATTCAGCAAATTGGAACAATGATGAAACACTATTAATCATTCGCAATCCAACAGTTGCAGCACATTTTCAGCGAGAGTTTGATCGACTGTACGGGACTGCAATTTTAGGTGTTCCTCCTGCAATTCAGCGGAAAGTAGAAGCGCAACAAAAACAATGTCCTCCTCCAACTGTCACTACAGGTAGTAAGGTAAATTTGAATACTGCTACTCAAGCTGAATTAGAAGCATTACCAGGAGTTGGGTCTGGATTAGCAAAACGGATGATTCAAGCCCGACCGTTGAATTCGTTGGAGGATCTCGATCGTATTCCGGGTGTGGGTAAGAAGCTCATGGATCGATTACGCGATCGAGTAACTTTCTAACTACTGAAATCGATGATTTTGGTGAGCGATCGAGGGATACGTTAACGGTGTAAATCTTCCCTGAGTAAACATTGCGGTTTCAGCTTCTTTCCAGGATGGTAATGTTCTGCTTTCTGATTGCCAATGAACCACAGAACCTTCATCACACCAGTTTTGCAGTTTTGGCATTGCTTCTCGATGTGAACCCGATCGCATAAACGATCGCATGTCTGCTTCATTTTCCCAAACGGTTGATGTCCAGAATACGTTATTGCCTGCTGCTCTTACAGTTGAAGCTAAGTTGCCTTGAGCTTGTTTGGCTTGTTGGTTGCTCTTGAATGAGTACCAGAGAAAGACTGGCAGAAATCGAATCGATCGCACTCGTAAGCGGGTTACAGAAATGAGTGTCATAGTTCTACTCCTAAATTTTTAAGCAAATTCAATCTCAGTGATGCGGCTCTTATGCACTAAGTTGCATAATACTTCTCAGAATATATGCAATTAATTGAATATGTCAACTCTTGAATATGCAATCTTTTGCATTTTTTCTAACAATTCTCTTAAGCTGAAAGATCTCAAATCCTCGAAGTCCCTCAGAATCGGAATCTCTACTCCAATGGCGCTCAATCATGCGATCCTTGCACTCTTAATCGACAATGCTTACAGCGGCTACGATCTCGCCAAAGACTTTGATCAATCCGTCAATTTCTTCTGGAAAGCCACCCACCAGCAGATCTATCGCGAACTCAGCAAACTCGAAGACCAAAAATTCGTTGAAGTTGAAATCGTCGAACAAGACGGACGACCCGATAAAAAGCTCTATCACATCACTGAAGCGGGTAAAGCATTTCTCACCGAATGGCTCCTCGAACCTTGTGACATGATGCCAATCAAAGAAGATTTGCTCGTAAAACTTTGGGCAGCGAAACTGGTTCCGATTTCTGACTCGATCGAACAATCTCCGATCGCGAAAATCATTGAAGAATTCCAACGACATCAAGCGCTTCATCAGCAACGACTGGCAACGTATCATCAAATTGCGACGGAATTTTATCCAGCACCGAAACAATTACCGATCGCACAAAAATATTTTTTTTTTCAAGCAGAAGACGGCATTCGATATGAAGAAGACTACGTTGCCTGGTGCGATGAAGTTCTCGAACTATTTGCAAATCACGCGGATGTCAAGGGTATCTGATACAATGAGCGGCGTTGTCAACCGATGTACATCCCTTGAGTCAGTCGATCGATGATCTACCCAAGGTAGACGATTTTTTACAAGAACTCGCTACGATTCAGCAAACAGGGTCTAAGCGGATCGCCATTCTCGGTTCGCGTCACGTTCCGATCACGCATCAAACGCTGATTGAAATGATGACCTATGCTCTGGTGCTGGAAGGAAATCGCATTATCACCTCTGGTTCGACCGGAACCAATTTTGCGGTGATTCGAGGCGCATTAAGAGCCGATCCGTCCATGTTAACGGTGATTTTGCCGCAGGGACTCGATCGACAGCCACGCGAATCCCGCGATCAGCTTGAAACGGTCATGCACTTGGTGGAATGTCCTGAAAATAATTCGTTATCTTTGGGAGAAGCAAGTGCCCTTTGTAACCAGGAAATCATTTCACGCTGTCAGCAATTGATCTCTTTTGCGTTTCACGATAGTCATACATTGCTGCAAACTTGCCGGGATGCAGAAGATCAGCGTAAAGTGGTAACTCTGTTTTACTTTGATTAAGCTATGTTGTTTGGATTACCTGTTCCGAGTTTGTTACTGATCTCGATCGCAGTTGCGATCGTGTGGATCTATCTTCCATTTCTGGTTGTTGGGTATGCGCGAGTCCAAATCGGCTACACCAAAGAAATGCAATCTTCTCCTCGTGCATTCTTTGATCAATTGCCAGACTACGGAAAACGAGCAACTTGGGCACATCAAAATGCACTGGAAGCTTTTCCAATTTTTGCAGTAGCAGCACTGATGGCGTATGTTACGAATCAAACTTCGGAACTAGCAGGATGGGCAGCAATTCTGTGGATTGTTGCACGATTGTTATTTCCAGTATTTTACATTTTGAACATTCCGATCCTACGATCGATGATGTTCGGAATTGGGTCACTTTGCAGCTTTACGTTAATCGGACTAAGCTTGATCAGCACGCTTAAATAGTTGGTTTATGGCTTCTACATTTTCGTTTGATATTGTCAGCGACTTCGATCGCCAAGAACTTGTCAACGCGATCGACACTACAAAGCGCGATGTCCAAAGCCGCTACGATCTCAAAGATACGAAGACAGAGATCGAACTCGGTGCGGACTCGATCGTGATTAATACCGATAGCGAATTTACGCTGGATGCGGTTCACATGCTGATGCAGCAACGGGCGGCGAAGCGAAATTTGTCTCTGAAGATTTTTGATTATGGCAAGGTTGAGTCTGCCAGCGGAAGTCGAGTTCGACAAGAAATTAAGCTGAAAAAGGGAATTAGTCAGGATATCGCGAAGCAGATTACGAAGATTATTCGCGATGAGTATAAGAAAGTTCAAGGTTCGATTCAGGGCGATGCAGTACGGGTGACGGCAAAATCGAAGGATGATTTGCAGGCTGTGATGCAGCGGATGAAACAAGAAGATTTCCCGGTGGCGTTGCAATTTACGAATTATCGGTGATTCGCTACGGAATTTGGGATGTTGATTTGATGCGATCGACGATTACGAAAATGGCATGGGTGGGGAATCCATCGTCGATCGCGGAAACCCCGGTAGAGACGACCCGCCGGGTCGTCTCTACGTCGGGTAAACGCAAAATTCACCGCATGGGATGGTTTCAATCACAACACCCCATCTATCCGACCTGAACGATTGATCGCACATTCTCGATCGCGCCAATCACCTGTTGCAACTTCCGTTCTGCCTGTCCTAATTCCAAAATTGCTTTGGCTTGAGAAAATCCCGCCTCGATCGTCGAACAAGCCCCAGCTCGCCACAGATAAAATCCACAATTCCAAACGATCGCTTGCAATAATTCTGAAGGCTTTCCTTGCAAAACAGCTTTCATCTCAATTAAAAATTCATCGATTTCAACCAAAGGAAGTTCTTTTGCAGCAAAACCGTAATCGCGCGGTACTAATGTGAGTCGATCGAACTCTTCCCCATTGTTCATTCCGATGATTACGGTGCGATCGCGAGGTAAATCGCAACTGCCTTCTAACCCTTTGACACTAGTAAAATTCGTGGTTCCCCGGAGCGCAAACGCATCTCGGAACATTCCCTCAGTCGGCGGATGAACATAGCCACAAACTAAATGAGTCTCACCCGCATAAGGATTCCACATTAGCTCCAAAGTCGAGAACGGGGGACGCTTGCCAATTTGATCGCGCAGTGGAACTAATCCTTGAGCCAGCGGGAAATGATTCGGTAGATAAACAAAGCCTAACCCTGTACTTTCTAAAACTTGGTGAACTTGAGAGATCGATAACGGCTTCCAATTCACGCCCAAACTATCCCACAGTTCGATCAGTGGAATTCCTTCTTTTGTCGGCATTCGATCGCCCCCATGCAGCACTACAGGAACGCCTGCCGCAGACAGAACTAATGCAATTAACGGACTCAAAGGAGCAGTGCGCGATCGACCATCGTAAGGATTGCACATCACAGTGACAGGAATCTTCGATGCAATGGCTGGAAGTCGCTGACTTAAGGCATCATACGCATCTAACATTCCTGCAAGTTCTTCACCTGTCGGACGTTTGATCCGATGAGCAATCATAAAAGCTCCAATCTGGGCAGGAGTCGCTTCTTGAAGCAGCATTAATCGAGTGGCGGTTTCTGCTTCTTCGCGGGTCAAATCCTCGCTCGTGTGTGGACCACTTCCAACCTTTTTTAGTAACTGCCGAAACTCAATGCTCATAGCCCCTACCTAGAATGAATCGCTGCACAGTCCAAAGTGTTCCATCATATCAAACCGATTTAGACGATCGCTTTCGGAAGTCGAGTGAGAAAGGCTGGGTGCATAATCTCTTGCACTAACGATCGGAATCGCTGAATCGGTGGAATTTGTAATCGATCTTGTGTGGTGACGAGAACAACTTGGCGGATTAAAGTTGGATCACTGGTCGATCGAACCACTAAAGTCGGATCTAAATGAATATCGTGAATCGCTCCTTGTGGTAGTAATGCAATCAATTCTCCCTGTCTGACAACACCTCGAAACGCATCTAAGGTATTGAGTTCTAATGCAGCTTTAAGGGTTGCGCCTTGTCGCTGGAATTGTTCTTGTACTAAGCGCTGCATTCCATAACCATCTTTGAACACCACTTGCGGATAGTGAACGAGTTCCGACCACGGCACAGCATCAAATTGAGTCAGTGGATGATCTGCTGACATCAACACTCGAACAGGCTCCTCATACAGCACATCGACAACCATTTCTGGACTAGAAGTGAGAAAACGATTATTCATGACTATCGCTAAATCAACCAGTCCATCTTTCAGCACTTTGAGAGCGCGATCGCTACCGAGTGAAGTCACACGCAACTGAACTTCGGGATAGTCCTGGCAAAATCGCTGCAACACAGGCGGTAGATGAAATGCACAGACCGAATGAATCGCAGCAATACACAGTTCAGGTTGTTTACCGAGTCGGAGTTCTTCGAGTTCAGCGATCGCGGTTTTCCATTCCTGACAGATCCTCCGAGCGCGAGGTAAAAATTGCTCACCCGCGACGGTTAACTTTGCTTGTGCAGTTCGGTGTAAAAGCTGCATTCCCAAATCCGCCTCCAACGATTGAAGCTGGCGGCTGATCGTGGATTGAGTCACATCACATTTACGGGCAGCTTGTTGAAAACTTCCGGTTTCTGCGATCGCCAAAAATGCTTGCAATTGCTCTAGGCGCATAGAAGGTGTAACCAGAGTCACATGCTAGTGACCTTAGCGGATCTGGTAAACAAGTTTCGTAAGAGGTGATACAGGACAACGATCGCGGTTTGAAAAAGATTTGAAGTGCAAATATTTTACCGTGAGATGATGGCTAAAAATTTTCGGCTTTCCTCATCCTTCTCTGTAGCGATCCGATTTGAGTTGTGAGATACGGGAATGCCCCCAAACCCCCAATTCTGGGGGCTAAGATTCTTGTTCCCCCAAACTTGGGGGCTAGGGGGCACGATTAACCTTTTTCACGACCGATCGAGGACTGCTCTAGAAGATTTAGACTGGAAGATCGCGATAGAGTGATAAAGCTGCTGAATCTACACTGAGTACCTCCGAGAATATGCTTGAATCTTACCGTCTACACGCCGCTGAACGGGCTGCATTAGGAATTCCACCGCTCCCTTTGAGTCCGCAGCAAACTTCAGAATTGTGTGAATTGCTCAAATCTCCGCCTGCGGGTGAAGAAGCGTTTTTATTGTCTCTGTTGCGCGATCGTATTCCGCCAGGAGTGGATCAGGCGGCTTACGTCAAAGCGGGATTTTTGAGCGCGATCGCAAAAGGTGAAATTACCAGTCCGCTTGTTTCCCCCAAAGAAGCCGTAGAACTCCTTGGCACAATGATGGGCGGCTATAACGTGCATTCTTTGATCGAATTGCTCAAGTCACCGAATCCTGAAATTGCAGAAACAGCAACGGCGGCTTTGAGTAAAACGCTGCTCGTTTATGATGCGTTCCACGATGTGCAAGAACTCGCAGACAGTGGAAACTCGTATGCACAGAATGTTTTGAATTCTTGGGCAAACGCAGATTGGTTTACGAGTCGTCCCCCGTTGGCTGAAGCGATCACGGTAACGGTTTTCAAAGTTCCAGGTGAGACGAATACCGATGATTTGTCTCCTGCAACTCATGCGACAACCCGCCCGGATATTCCGCTTCATGCTTTGGCAATGTTGGAAACGCGGCAACCGGGATCACTTGAAACGATCGCACAATTGAAACAAAAAGGTCATCCATTGGCTTATGTGGGCGATGTAGTTGGAACGGGATCATCGCGCAAATCGGCAATTAACTCAGTGTTGTGGCACATTGGCGAAGATATTCCGTTTGTTCCCAATAAGCGATCGGCAGGTTACGTTCTCGGTGGCAAGATTGCGCCAATCTTCTTCAACACAGCGGAAGATTCGGGCGCTTTACCGATCGAATGTGATGTCACCAAGCTCGAAACGGGCGACGTGATTACGATTTACCCTTATAAAGGTGAGATTAAAAATGAAGCAGGTGAAGTTATTTCGACCTTCACTTTGAAACCAGACACAATTTTAGATGAAGTTCGTGCGGGTGGACGGATTCCGCTGCTGATTGGACGAACCTTGACCGATAAGATTCGATCGGCAATGGGCTTACCG
>JADEXW010000309.1 GCA_015206935.1 Pseudanabaenaceae cyanobacterium LEGE 13415
TCTCCAAGCAACGACCGCTGTAATTGGAGTTGGCGTGGTGGCTACTGCGGCGCTATCTGCGATCGGGCTTTGGCAAACACTGAAAATGCGACAAGAGATTGCAGAGATGCGATCGGAAATCAAAGAAGGGTTTATCGACCTCAAGCAATTGATTCGAGAGCAGAATGCAGAGTTAATTGACCATCTCGATCGAGTTGCAGCAGACATTGAATTTCGTCAGCACCGAACCATTCTAGCGAGAGCTTATGGACTGTTTACTCAAGCGAATTTAAGATTGCAATCTGCACTCACAATCCAAGATTCAATGCTTCGGATGAGCGAAATTAGTGCAGCACGAGACATGATGTTCAAAGCGCTGTCAGACTATAATTGCCCTGAAATTCTGGTCGATGTTAGTTCTGCGGGGTACATTCGACGACGGGAATGTGTTTGGGCGATTCTACAAGCGATCGTCTTTACTTATCAGCTGCAAGGCGAATTTCAAACCGTGAATCAGCGCTTAAGTGAGTTGAATGTCACGATTCGACAGGATGCTATGAAAGCGATCGATCTCGTTGAATCTTCTGCCGAACTTGATTTTCTATTTCCAGAAATTCTTCGGATTCATCACCATGATTTACAGGCGGTCACGCTTTGGCAAGCCCAAAATGAGTGGCTAGAAGCGCTTCCCGACGAAGATATCAAACTTCTCACTAGCAGCGAATTGCAACCTGTTGATCTGGTTTTACCGACTTCGGAATCTTTGCTTGTTCCGCCATCTGAACAGATTCAATACGAGGAATACCAGCAAAAATCGCACTTTACTGTATTGCGCGATCAGCTACGACTGACCATCAATCCTGAACTGCGGCAGGACTATTCTGCTTATATTGAGCAGCAAGCGAATTTGAGAGGTTTATCAGCACTTTGCGAATCAAATCTCAAAAGTGCATCAGAGTTCACGATCGCAAATCTCCATGCTTATCTGGCGACAACTCCTTAAAAGAATGAAGGCGACGAGCTGATCGCCGCCTCAACATTTCTAGAACTCTCTCACGCTCGGTTGACCATCTTTGACTTCTCCAACCATGATGATGTCAGCTACACCTACAAATAAGCCATTCTCTAGAACTCCTGGCAGATTGTTCAGCTTTTTCTCCAGTTCAGCCGGATTATCAATTCGATCGAACTTCACATCAATCACTAAATTGCCTTGATCCGTGACAACTGGGCCCGCTTTTTTCACGCCCATTCTCAATTGAGGCTTGCCGCCCAACTTCTCGATCGCTTTCATCACGGGAGTAACTGCCATCGGAATCACTTCAACAGGCAGTAAAAATGTAGAACCCAATCGATCGACAAGTTTCCCACTATCTACCACAACAATAAATTGCTCTGCCAAGCTATCCACAATCTTTTCTTGAGTGTGAGCCGCGCCGCCTCCTTTGATCAAATTCTTTTGCGGATCAACTTCATCCGCTCCATCGATCGCGATATCAATCTTTTCGATTTCGTCTAAAGTCGTCAACGGAATTCCAAACTGACGAGCCAGCACGATCGCTTGAAACGAAGTGGGAACGCCTTTAATATTTTGCAGATCACCGGACTGTAATCGTTCTCCGATCGCTTGAATGGCGTAGGCAGTGGTTGATCCTGTGCCTAATCCAACGATCGAATTAGATTGTACTTTCGCAGCAGCAGCATAACCGACTTGCTGTTTCATCATTGTTACGGGGTCTGCATTCATCGATCGCGTTCCTGTAAAAACCATCAAGTTTTCACTCTATCAACTTTGGGACAACAACGCGAAAATCAGTACTTTTGCATTGATCCACGTTCAGCAAATTGATCAATCACTCACGCTGGATCTGGATCATAAAAATTTGATAGTACAAAAGCTTGCTCCGCTGTAAAATGCGGGGGAATAGGCGGAGTGAAAGTCATGCGATTAGGAAAAGTAGTAAAGTCGAATTCGCATTGTGATTACATTGTGCAAGTGGATGACGCGATGGATTTTCTTCAAGCTCCACTTCCTGATGATTATGGCTTTGGAACGTTTGTGAAGTTGGAAGACGATCGACATTGGGCTGTCGGAATTGTCTACAATTCACAGCTATTCAATCCGCTGTTTCTCAATACTGGGATTCGATTGACCAGTGAACCTGATCCATTGTTCACGCCTGACCAAGTTCAAGAAGTTCGGACATTGCTTTGGACGGTGTTAGTAGGGGAATTAAATACACATAATGGAAAGCCTTACGGAGTGCAGGGAATTCCGAAAGTTGTCGTTCCTGTGAATACGCCTGTGCAGAAAATGAGTCCGGAGGAGATTTATCATTTTCATCTGAATCAGATGGGTCGATCGCAGTTTTGTTACTACAGTCATTTGCTGCACTGTGGCGGAACATTTTCTGTGAAGTTGACGCAGCAGGTTTTAGATGAATTGATCAAGTCACAACTCTTCCAGGGAGCCGAGGAACGAGCGCTAATCGTTCTCTGTAAAGAGCTTGCCTGGAAGAATACAATGGGGGCGATGAAGTAAGTTTTGCTACGTTTCGCTCTCGCCCCGGATTGAAATCGGGGCTAATCGTACAAAGTCCACTAAAGGGACTGACAATCAAAGCTCTTTAGTCCTGAAGGGACTTCGTTCTGCTAGCCCGGAATTCTATTTACGGGCGGGAGTGAAACGTAGCAAAAAAGCGTTAGTACACAACCACTGGAACGCGCTTGTAAGCTGGAGTACCCGATCGAGGATCAACGATCGCTTTAAAGATCGCATTGACTTCTGGATAGAACATCATTGCAGCCCCCGATCGAATCATTCCATAAATCACTTCAACGTCTTCCATTTTTCCTGCATCGCCTTGAACTGTGACCCGTTGATGCTGCTTGAATCCTGCGCGTTCTGCATCTTCCTGGTTCATCCAAATACAATTCCGATGCGGCATGGCTCGATACTTATCACCAGGCTTGTACACCACGGTATTGTGCTGAGTGTAGCTGCGTCCTGTTCCTAAAATTAGAACAATTCCGGGTGTTGATTCGGGTAGACCAAAATCTGCCTTCGTTGGCGTTTTGAGTTCGGGTAAGGGCGTAACGAACATCGAAGCTTTTCCGGTTGGAGTTGGAAAATGAGGCGTATTGAAAACGCGATTCTCGATCGTAAATTCCTCTTCGGTTTCGTCGATCGAGCCAATCTTTTCATACCCCGGAATCGTCTCAGCGATTAGCTTCCGAACATATTTAGTATCTTGGAGCTTGCGCCATTCTACTGGGGAATCGGGGAGAATGCGATCAGCAATTTCAGTCAAAAATTCAACTTCAGAAATTAACTCTCCATCTTTCAAATGGGTCTCACCTTCATCATTTAACCGCACAAAGTTATTACCTGATTCAGCCGTGGTTTTGTGTGGATTCTCAAATCGAGTTAGCACTGGAATAATGATTGTATTGTGCTTTGCTAGTCCGTGGAAATGTCCTAAGTTCGGCTTTGTTGCAACATAAAAGATAGTTTCAATGTTGCCAAGAGCGCGTTTTGCTTGAGTCAGATCCGGATTTGCAGCATACAAATTGCCACCTAAACAGATCAAAGTATCAACCTCATTCGCATCTGCGGCATCAATCAACGCACGAGTATCATAGCCCTGGACTCGACTCAGCGGCTTTTGTAGCAATTTCTCTAAGGCTTGCTGAATCTCTTTTTTCAAGCGAACTGTAACACCCATTGAACCAAAGCCCTGTACGTTCGAGTGTCCCCGAATGGGCATTGTTCCCGCACCTTCTTTTCCAACATTGCCACTTAGTAACGCTGTATTTGCAATGCTATAGATGTTGTCCACTCCATTGACTTGCTGAGTTACACCCATTGCCCAAGCAAACACAGTTCCTTTTGAAGTTCCAATGATGTTTGCAGCTAAATCAATCTCAGGCTTAGAAACACCACAAATCTCTGTAATGGCTTCCCAAGACAGTGATTTTGCATAGTCGATCACCGCTTCCCATTGTTCTGTATGAGCTTCGAGAAAGCTCTGTTGCACTAAATCCTGCTCAATCAATGCTTTTTGCAATCCAACGAATAGAGCAACATCACTACCGGGAATCGGTTGTAAGTAAAGCGTGGAAATATCAGAACCACCACTTAGCATTGATTTGATTGGGAAAGCAGGAGAGCCGAATTTTACTAAACCAACTTCGATCGCTGGATTGATCACAATCACTTTGCCGCCTCGATCGCGCAATTGAATCAATTCATTCATCAATCGAGGATGATTCGCAGGTGCATTCGATCCAATCAGCACTACACAATCCGCATGTTTAAGGCTTTCTAGGCTCACCATTGATGTACCTGACCCGAACATATCTTTCAGCCCAACTGTCGAAGCGGAATGACACAGATCCGAACAATCCGCTAAGTTATTCGAGCCAAATGCTCTCATCATCAATTGCAATAGATACGCCGCTTCATTCGAGGAACGACCAGAGCTATAAGATGCAACTCGCTCCGGTGCTTTCTGAAACGATTCCTCAGCAATGCGATACACTTCATCCCAACTGATGCGCTCATAGCGGTTACTTCCCTTTCTCAAGATCAGCGGATGGCTCAACCGCCCTAAATTATTCGATTCTTGAGAGGTTAAAGCTTGCAATTGATCGATCGTATATTCCTGTTCAAACGTCGTTGCAGACTGTAGCTCAGATGCGATCGCTTCCACACTTTTTGCGCATCGCTGTAACACCTCGCCATCTTCATTTACAAAGCCCCCTTTCTGTCCCCCCGTTCCCCAAGCACAGGACAGACAAGCACTCTTATGAAATAGCGTCTGCCAAATTTTGACACCATCAGGCGATAACGTCTTTTCCGCCCAATATTGCACGACTGCCATTCCACCGCCCGACTGAGGAAGTTTATCTTGCGCCATGATCCGTTGTTCTCAAAATTCGTGAACTCGATCGTAGCGCGATCGCATCGTTATTGCTGATTCTTCGCAATTTGTCCGGGGAACACTGCGAATATCTCGATCGCACTCAAGTCACTCCTATGTCTCCACAATCCCCCTGGACAATCGGTTTGCTCGCGCTTGCTAGTTTCGTTGTTCAATCTCCCGCGATCGCTAATCCAGCAGCGGATTTCGGTAAATTTGCTGGCAAGCTCGCTGTAGAACCACTTAAAGTTAAAGATACCGAGTCAAAAGAGCTTTCAACGCTTCCTGCTCCTAGATTGCCAGAAACAACAGAAGTCGCAACCGGAACCTTTCGAGTCGATCGCTTTGAAATTGAAGGTAGTACCCGCTTCAAACCTGAAGATTTCAAAGCAGTGATGGCTCCTTTTGTTGGGAGAGATTTAACCTTTGCTCAATTGCTCGAAGCGCGATCGGCAATTACGAAACTCTATGTCGATCGAGGTTATTCAACAACCGGAGCAATCATCTCGCCTCAAACGATTGAGAATGGTGTAGTCAAAGTACAAGTCGTAGAAGGCACACTCGAAGACATTAAAGTGAGCGGAAATCATCGTTTGAATCCGAGCTATATTCGCGATCGAATTAAGCTTGGTGTTGGAACGCCGCTGAATGTTGCCCGACTGCTCGAAAACCTCCAGCAACTTCGCCTTGATCCAAGAATTAGTAATGTTTCTGCGGATCTTCAGGCTGGAGTTCGTCCCGGTACTAACTTGCTCCAAGTTGATGTTCGAGAAGCAGATACTTTTAGCATTGCAAGCTCATTCGATAATGGTCGATCGCCCAGTGTTGGCAGCTTCCGCCGTAAGCTCGAACTGAGAGAAGGGAACTTATTCGGATTCGGAGATGCTCTAACGTTTGCTTACTCGAATACAAGAGGTAGCAACACGATCGATTTAAACTATGCAGTTCCGATCAATGCCCGAAATGGTGCAGTTTGGTTTAGCTATGGTTCCGGTCGCAACAATGTGATCGAAGAACCGTTTAGCGTATTAGATATTCAATCTCGATCGCGCTATTACGAACTAGGATTTCGTCAACCTTTGATTCAGCGCACTTCAACTGATTTCGCGATCGGCTTTCTCTTCTCCCGCCAAGAAAGCCAAACTGCTCTTGGACTGGATAACATTGGCGGCTTTCCACTCTCTCCTGGAGCCGATTCCGAAGGTCGCACTAAAGTTTCTGCACTCCGCTTTTTCCAAGAATATACCCAGCGCAGTACCCAGCACGTCTTTGCACTACGATCGCAGTTCAGTCTGGGTGTGAATTGGCTCAATGCAACGGTGAACGAAGATGCTCCAGACAGCCGCTTTTTCTCCTGGCGCGGTCAAGCTCAATGGTTACGCCAAGTTGCTCCCGAAACCGTGTTCTTAGTCCGTGGCGATGTTCAACTCTCAGGCGATTCGCTTGTTCCATTAGAACAATTTGGAATTGGTGGACAACTTACAGTGGCACTTGTCCAAATTTGGTGAAGCAATTCGCTAGAATAGGACAAGGAACTCTTCAGATAATTCGTGGAACTTTTAGAACTACTCCCCAACTCAGAACACAGACAGAT
>JADEXW010001028.1 GCA_015206935.1 Pseudanabaenaceae cyanobacterium LEGE 13415
GGCATATTTTGGCAAATCTGCGTTTGTCGATCGTATTCTCGATGCGCTCCAAGATTTGCCGCAAGGTGAGCGCACTCGATTTTTAGAATGGCTGAATCACTCCCCGACTGGAAAACTTTGGTCATAATTTCTGTCCCTTGTTGAGAAAAAATCACTATGAGCAGTTCTGCAAGTAACCCTCAATCAAAATCTATTTCCGTTCAAGCGATCGTGTTTGCAGAGATTCTACTCGCCGTCGCTGCACTCTTGTTTTTCCTACTGTTTAGCGTCCCTGATCCTGGACAAGCTCGCCCAGATTGGTACTCATATGGCGCATCTGCGTTCGAGATTATCGCGTTCTTCAGTGCTGCCTGGTTGTGCTTCCGAAATTGGAACAGTCCTCAAATCGTCAGTGGTCGCCGTGTCTGGTTAGGAATCGGACTCGGAATGCTCTGTTACGGGATTGGAACGATTCTATTTACCTTTTGGGAAACGTACTTAGGACGTGAAGCCGATGTTTCTCTCGGTGATTTCTTTTACGTGCCCACGTATCTATTTTTGTCTTGGGGCATGATTATGGCGTTTGCCGATCGACGGTTGAATCTCGATCTTTGGCAATGGGTAACAGTTGGCGCGATCGCGGCTGTCAGTATTGCGTTTGCAACCTGGCTGACTCTGAAGCCTGATACTCCAAATGCACTCTTTTTTGAGCAACCCGCGATTGCTCAAACGGCTCCCGTTCAAACGCCTCGATCGACTCCTAGAGCAACAGTTTCACCGACCGTTCGACCTTCTCCAAAGGTAACTCCTTCTCTAAAACCTGCACCTGTGGTTGAAGAGAAGAAAATTGAGGAACCCGTTAAGGTTGACAACGCTCCAGAATGGGTGAAGCTCGTAGAAGAAACGCTCGCGCCGCTTAAACCGTTCCTCGATTATTTCTATGTGCTAGCAGATGTGTTCATTCTGATTATTGCGACCACCTTGCTGTTTGCATTTTGGGGTGGACGATTCTCTCAATCTTGGCGGATGATTGCCGCTGCTGCATTCTGTCTCTACATTGCTGATATGTGGTTCAAGTACGCTACCACTCGCCTTGAGAACTATCAGAGCGGTGGATTAGTTGAGATTTTCTGGATTTTTAGCGGTGTTCTCTTT
>JADEXW010001029.1 GCA_015206935.1 Pseudanabaenaceae cyanobacterium LEGE 13415
GGTGACGGTTCCACCGCTGTCGATTCATCAGCCTGTGGAGTATCCCGAAATTGGCGATCGTGAATCCTACCTTCTTTATCACGAAGAACTCGAATCGCTGGTGAAACATATTCCGACGCTGAAACGAGCAAGATTCTGGATGACGTTTTCGGAGAACTATCTAATGTATCTCCGGGTGTTGGAAACGTTAGGGCTGACGCGGATTGATCCGATCGATTACGAGGGAACTCCGGTTGTACCGCTGAAGCTCCTGAAGAAATTGCTGCCTGATCCGGCTTCGTTGGCGGCAACTTATACGGGGCAAACCTCGATCGGGTGTCATCTGCGAGGCATCAAGAACGGTCAACCGCAACAGTATTACATCTACAACAATTGTGATCACGCCAAGTCTTATCAAGAAGTGGGAGCGCAAGCAATTTCCTATACAACGGGTGTGCCTGCTGCTTTGGGTGCGTTGATGGTGGCGAATGGCACTTGGCAAAAACCGGGAGTGTTTAATGTGGAGCAGCTTGATCCTGATCCGTTCTTGGAACGGTTGGGGGCAATGGGTCTGCCTTGGCATGAGGTGATTGGTCAGCCTTCCCCGTTCTCGGAGGCGTAGGAAAGTGTTTGAGTAGTAATCGTTGATTGCGTTCACCCGCCCCGGAATAAAATTCGGGGCTAGCTGTGCGAAGTCCGTTGAAACGGACTGAATCTCGAACCGTTTGCTAGTCCCCTTTAGTGGACTTCGTTCCATTAGCCCCGAATTCTATTCCGGGGCGGGACAGCAATGAGAGCGAGATCACTTTCAAGCCCTTTCAAACATTCTCTAAACCATGATTAATCATTCAGTCTTAGCAGCGATTCCGTCGCCCTGTTTTGTGCTGGACGAATCGCGACTGGAACGGAATTTGCAGGTCTTCGATCGAGTTCAGCGATCGGCTCCTGTAAAAGTTCTTTTGGCTCTGAAAGCGTATGCCTTGTTTCATTCGTTTCCGATGATCAATCGGGTACTATCAGGAGCTTCGGCGAGTTCGCTTTGGGAAGCTCGGTTAGCGGCGGAAGAATTCGGGGGCGCATTGCATGTCTATTCGCCTGCGTATCGAGAGCAAGATTTACCGGAATTGTTAGATCGAGCAACGCATTTGA
>JADEXW010000310.1 GCA_015206935.1 Pseudanabaenaceae cyanobacterium LEGE 13415
ATCGCACACATCTGAAAGCGTCGCCTGAAATTCGCGAGTATTGACAATCTGACGAGGCTCTCCCTCAACCCAACATTGGTTTTGATTCTCAACCCAATTAAAGGCTTGCTGCATGGTTTCATTCAGCAAGCGATCGGCAGAGACTAAACGATGCGATACTTCCCGTCTCGCCACACCATCAGTAGTGAGTTCTGAAGCATTTTTCTGAATGGTTTTGAGCGCTTGTAAATGTTGCGATCGGATTCGCAGCAAATCGAGTTGAGTTGTCGTCACCAGAATTAGAGGTCTACCCTCTAAAGTTTGCGCGGGAACGTTAACCGGAGCCTCAGTATCCAGCCAATAAACAATTAAGCCGTCTGCGCCCTTGAGTGATGTCTGTAATTCGGTCAATGAAACCAAACTATCTACATAGCGTTGTTCAAAGTACCGTAGGTTTCCAGTTGTGGTGTAATGGCGCTGTGCAACGATGGGTTTGAGGGGGTGAGTCGCAGTTAGAAGTTCAGCTAGGGAAACTCGCGCTTGTTCTTCAATTTGTTTGACGATCGCAGCTTCAACATCAAAGTCTGAACCTTCCCAAATTCGCAGTTCATCTGCCTGAGAACGATAGATAATTGTGCCGCGTTTTTTTAATGCGTCAATCTGTTTGCGCCAATGCTTCAAAGCTGCCTGATCATCTGGACGATCGCATAAAGCAAGCGCCACTAAATCAGGAGTCGCTTTGAGTGATCCCGTTGAGGTAATTAAATTCAGGATTCCAACCGTTTTCAGAAGTTTGAGAATGTCTTCGTCGTTTTGCGATCGCGCATCCTGAATTAAACCTTGAATTTCCACCCATCGTTGAAGATTGACTTGAGAAGCTAGTCCTGCAACAGACTCCACAAAATAGTCGTATAGCTGGTACAGCTTCAGCGTTGAGAACCGATCATCTTCTAGTTGATGTGTCTGGAGAAATCGAGTTAGAGCATGAGGTTCATCGCTGGTTAGAAAGGTAAACAGAGATCGATCATTTTGGGCGTAGCGCGTACAGAGTAATGGTAGAACTAATGCAGTTAAAGGATGCAGCGGATAAGTTGACGCTAAAACCTTTGCAGAGATTTCTTGATCGATCAGTGTTGATTGAAGAGCCTGATGCCAACTTTGAGCTTGTTGATTGCACACTAAAGCAATTGAATCCGACTGATCGATCGCCATTCCGATCAGTCGAGTCATTTGACTTGAAGATTCTATCAACTGTAAATTTTCAAATCTTCCCTGAATCTTTGTCCATTCATTTTGTTCGATCGCGCTGAGAGCCTCGCTATACCCCACAAAAGATTGATGCAGCAAGCCGAGAAAATAAACCTGATACTCTTCATGGCGCAACTCTGCAATCTGTTGAAGTAAGTAGAGATCTTCAGTACTGCGATGATAAGAGGCATATTGCAAATTTTTGCCTAACTCATCAATAATAAGCAGAACTTCGAGGCTGGTTGCTCTAGTCAATTGTTGAATTGCTGTTAGTACCTGCTGATCGGTAACTTGGCAACGACCGACTGAGATTTCTCCGTCCCAATCTAAAATCGCTTGCATTGCTTCCGGTTTGCGCTTGCGCGACCAAACTTGGCGAACTGCATTTGCAAGTGCCCGAATGATCGTCCAACCTAGAGGCTCCCTAGCTCCCGCAGCCACCGCACACAGTAAGCCTTCTGAGGGAATGTGAGTTGCTATCTCTTCAAAGAGGGTAGAGTTTTCTGGTAGTGTCCGTTCTGCAACTTCCCAAGCTGCTTGATTGAGCAAACTATCTTCAGGAGTGCAGAGTGCAGTTAAGTAGAGCGCGAAAGCTGATTTACCTGAGCCGTAAGTTCCCGTAATTGTCCACGCATGATGCGCTTTTGAATTGCCAATAGCTGTTACAAGTCGCTGAAGCGCCTCACTTGATCGCTCTGTTAGAACATATCCCTCGATCGCGTCAGTCTTATCAAAATCCCGTTCTAGATTAATCGAGCGATGATAGCGACGATGCAGACTAAAATAGTTTGCCAATGCTTGCTGAGTCATCGTCCTACCTCACTCTGTAATACGTGTTCAGGATATCCCCTGCTTTTCCAATTGGCTCATCGTTAAAGAAAAATTCTCGCTTTCCAGCCGCATCACTAATGCCTAGAGAAGACTCATCAGCAAATTCTGTAATCGCTGCGTCTAGGGCACTTTCTGTAAGGCGAAACACCTGACCAGGACTACCGGGATCATAGAGTAGCTTACCGATCGGAATTCGCTTTTGCCCTTCGACAGATCGAGCAGCATAGTGTAGACAGGCATAGACAACGACCGCCGCAGGCAAAGTTGGCTTCTGCCCCATCCGAAAGCCGTAAGTCCGAGAATTTCCTGCCGGATAGAGCAAGCCCAGTTCAGCAAAGGGACAATCTAGCGAATCTTCGCTTACTGCGGTCTTATCCGGTTGCTGAGTGTACATTCTCAGGACACAACTAATGTCCTTTTTCAAGGACGATTCAGCCATTCGAGGAGCAACGCGATCGCGATATTCACAAAGCTGATTGAATAACTCTTCTGTAGAAAACTCCACTGAACGGAATTGATTAAAAATAAACTCCCAAGTCGTTGCGTAGCAAGGCGGTTCCAGCAATTTCCAATGCAATAACCATAAAGAGGCAGGATCTTCTAAGAACGAGTCCCAGCCCCCATTTCCTAATAATTGAATTCCAAACTCAGTCGGCTGATCGGCTTCGAGCAATTTAAACGCCTGACACCAGTAGCGAATTGATCGCACCATATTTTTTCCCACCCCCAAACGCACTGGAGCATCTTCTCGTAGGAAAATTTCTGGATCGGCGCAGGCACGATCGAACCCCTTTTTGAGCCAGCCAAATCGGGGGTGAAAGGTTTCATGACGAGCAAACACGATTGGGCTGGATATGCCATTCGCGCCTGTGCTGCGTGTAATCTGCTCTACTGCCATAATTTAATGTAGAACTAACGTATCTATTGTGTATGATTCTGGGCTAACTGAACAGCATCCGGAACCGATAGAAGCTAAGCGACCTTATCCTACTACAGGTAGTGTAGAAAAAGCGCACAATATTTCTTTACTCCCCCATCTGTAGCGATAAAATTAAGAAGATTCTATAAGAAGAAGTCAAATCATGCAGGTTAGAAGCGGCATGGATTACCCAACTTTTGTCAAGCGGTAGCATAATGAATTCCAGTTCGGGCTGAGATGTGACTCAGTTTCTGTGTTGAATGGTTTGTCGTCTTCCTGAATTCAGCACCATTACGGCTACCTGCCAAAAGAGTCGGGTAGGCAAACTTTTGCCGGATGCACTTTACGTTCATATTTCAGCGATCGTCCATCTCGACCCGCTGCTACAAGCATACGAGTCTGAGGCGCGAAAATCGATTGACTGTGATGAATTGGCTACGCTGGTCAAATTCAGTTTTGATAAACCAAGCCTGTCCTACCTTTTTTATCCTGAGTTTGATTCTGACCCTCACCCTGCTTTGTCAGCAAGTATTCAGGTTGATTTGGTCAAGCAGGAAGTGAAGCGCCGGGACTACAGCAACGCTGAGAATCCTTTTATCCTGCATCGCAAAGAGACGTTTGTTGCGTCAGATTATCCTCATTATCAGCAGTTCGCAGCTCTGACTCGTCAAGAAGAAGCACTGGGGCTGCTGGATAATCCCCGTGGAATTGGTACTCGGCTGGCATGGGAAAAACGATTGGCAGAGTATCGCGTTGCATTTGATGGACACACGATCGTTCAACGGAGTCATCAAAGTTCTCAGGTCAAAATCGATCGACACAAAGCCGCAATCAGTCGCAACGACTTTTCTAAGCCTGTCCGTCTTGCGCTAGAAGCGGGTCTTTTCTCCACTGGAGCGACCTTCTTCGATTATGGGTGTGGGCAAGGTGGCGATATGGAGCGTATTGCCAAGTTGGGCTACGACAGCTTGGGCTGGGACCCGTATTATCGTCCCGACACCGAGTTAGCAGAGGCGGATGTCGTTAACTTGGGGTACATCATTAATGTGATTGAATCTCAAACGGAGCGGCGAGAAGCACTGATTAAAGCTTGGGCGCTCACCCGGAAAGTTTTGATTGTAGCGGCACAGGTCTTAATTGCTCAAGGAAATAGCCAAATTGCGTTTGGAGATGGTGTGATCACGAGCCGTAATACGTTTCAGAAGTATTACGACCAAGAAGAACTCAAGCTGTACATCGATCAGGTGCTGGGGGTTGATGCAGTTCCGATCGCGCTCGGCATTTATTTTGTGTTTCGGGATGAGGCACAGGCTCAAAGCTTTCGGGCATCTCGATTTCGATCAAGGGTCAGCGTTCCCAAAGTTCAGCTTCAAAACAAGCGGTTTGAAGACTATAAGGAGATGCTGACTCCGCTGATGACGTTCTTTACCGATCGGGGACGATTGCCAACGCTAGAGGAATTACCGGAAACTGAGGCACTGAGTGCCGAGTTTGGTAGCCTGCGTCGTGCCTTTCAAATTGTCCTACAGGCGACCAATCCGCAAGAATGGGATGCGATTAGCGATCGCCGTCGTCAAGATTTGCTCGTTTACCTAGCGTTGAGCCATTTCGATCGTCGTCCGAAGCTGCGAGATTTATCACCCGTAATTCAGACAGATATCAAGAGTCTGTTTGGAGGCTATCAGCAAGCCTGCACTGCCGCAGATCTGATGCTGCTGAGTTTAGGAAATTTAGATGTGGTGGCAGAACGATGTCAACGCAGCGCGATCGGAAAAAAGCTGGCGAATTCGCTTTGGGTTCATGTGTCTGCGATCAAAGCCCTCGATCCACTCCTCCGCCTCTATGAAGGCTGTGCTTCCCGCACGATCGGTCGCCCTGAAGAAGCCAACGTGATCAAATTCCACTGCCGCAAGCCTAAAATCACATACTTGGTTTATCCAAATTTTGATGCTGATCCCCATCCCGCCTTGTATACCAGTATGCAGATTGATTTACGAGATTTGCACGTTCACTATCGCGACCATGATCCGAATGAAAATCCACCTGTGTTGCATCAGAAGGATTTGCTGGTGATGCCTGAGTATCCCAATTATGAGAAGTTTGCCAAGTTGAGTCGCCAGGAAGAGGATTGGGGACTGTTGGAGGATTGGAGGCGAATTAGCGATCGACGAGGGTGGAGATCGTGCTTAGAGGAGCATTGCGCTGAGTTGAAAGGGCATCGAGTAGTGTGGCGAAAAGATGCTGATCCGTATCGGGTGAAATTAGTGCGATCGACGATTCGGGCAAAACAAGCAGAACGAAAAAGTTAGGAATGTAGCAATTTAGTTTGATCTAATGGAGAGTACTATGCCAAGCCCAGACTTTCAAGTTATTCAATGGATTAAGAGAATTCGGACAAGACTCAATCCAGAGTGGAAAGAAGAGTATAAGTCATTACTAATTTTGTCTGTGCTTGAACTCTTGGACAAACAGCCTGATCATCCTAATGAATTCAAGTACGCCGAACTTTTTAATTTTTTCAAAACCTTGATTCCACAGCAAGCCAGTAACCAAATTGTTGAGCGGCAGTTCTCCAATCCATATATCAGGCTCCGCAGTGACCAAGAGCCTTTACAGGTTTGGATTCCTCACCCTTCAGAAGGCGTTGATATTGAGACGATTAATCCCGCTAATCCAGCATCAGTTAGGCGAGGTGTACCTCATATCAAGATCAATGATTCAGTCTAGTCTGCCTTTCAATCCCAATCGGTTCGGGACACAATTCGCGAAGAGATAAATGAAAGACTATCACCGTCCGAAGCTCAAGGTCTGCTGTTTGATCAGGTTGAGGATTTTCAAGATACTGACACTTCTGCTGAAATAGAAGCTCCGGATTCAGTAATTGAAGAGGCTTACCTAACTCCGAGTTTTTCGGAGCAAGGTACTATAAATTCTCCAGAAGATGCAGTTTCAACCTCAGTTGCTGAACAAGAAGCTGGTTCTGGTCAAATACCGCATCAATCAGCATATTCGCTAGAAGACTGTGCAAAAGCAACGTATTTGACAGAGGAGAAACTAGATCAGTGGATCAAAGTAATCAAACGCAAGAAGCAAGCTATCTTGTACGGTCCACCTGGTACGGGCAAGACTTTCATTGGAGAGAATTTAGCTCGTCACATTAGTGGCGAAACAGGCTTCTACGACATAATGCAGTTTCATCCAGCTTACAGTTATGAAGATTTCATTCAAGGAATTCGTCCAGTCTCTACGAGATCTGGTGCTTTGACCTATCCATACAAGAACGGCAGATTCCTGGACTTCTGCGAAAAAGCAAAAAATTACCAGGGGATGTGCGTACTCATTTGGGATATTGTCAAATGTGGTGTACGAGAGAATTAAGCCGCATCTTTTTTCTGATTTAAATGATCGCGTTCTCCCTCACGAATGCCATCTGTAAATTGAACTCCTTCAATCACCTCCGCCAATCGATT
>JADEXW010000311.1 GCA_015206935.1 Pseudanabaenaceae cyanobacterium LEGE 13415
CCGTGATCCCCAGAGCCGCAGAAGGCGAAGCGAACTAGGACGATTGGTAACGGACATTTTCTGATAAGATTAACGGTTCTGACACCCCTTAAACGACTTGCTGGAAGGAGAGTATTCATATGGCTCGGATGTATTATGACGCTGATGCCAACTTAGATTTACTTGCGGGAAAAACGATCGCAATTATCGGTTACGGTTCTCAAGGGCACGCGCACGCCCTCAATCTGAAAGACAGCGGCATGAATGTCATCGTCGGGCTGTATCCAGGCAGTAAGTCTGCTACAAAAGCAAAAGACGCAGGTTTGACGGTTCATTCCGTTGCAGATGCCGCGAAAGCTGCGGATCTGATCATGATTTTGCTGCCAGATGAAGTTCAAAGAAGTGTTTACCAACACGAAATTGAGCCGAATTTGAGCGCAGGTAATGTTCTGTTGTTCGCTCACGGTTTCAACATTAACTTCGGTCAAATTGTGCCGCCTGCGGATGTGGATGTCGTGATGGTCGCGCCGAAAGGACCTGGACATTTAGTACGTCGGACTTATGAACAAGGTCAAGGCGTTCCAGCATTGTTCGCAGTTTATCAAGATGCAACTGGACAGGCACGCGATCGAGCAATGGCATACGCGAAAGGTATCGGTGGCACTCGTGCAGGGATTCTCGAAACCACGTTCCGCGAAGAAACTGAAACCGATTTGTTCGGAGAGCAAGTCGTTCTTTGTGGTGGTTTGAGTGCATTGATCAAAGCTGGATTTGAAACCTTAGTGAATGCTGGATATCAACCAGAGCTTGCTTACTTTGAATGTCTGCATGAAGTGAAACTGATTGTGGATCTGATTGTTGAAGGTGGTTTGGCAAGTATGCGCGACAGCATTTCCAACACTGCTGAATATGGTGATCTGACTCGTGGTCCTCGGATTGTTACTGATGAGACTCGTGCAGAGATGAAGAAGATCCTCGAAGAGATTCAAACCGGACAATTTGCGCGGGAATTCGTGTTGGAAAATCAGTCGGGTAAGGCTGGATTTATGGCAATGCGGAGACGTGAGGCAGAACATCCGATCGAAGAAGTCGGTAAAGATCTTCGATCGATGTTTAGCTGGCTGAAGAAGGTTTAGATTCGATTGCGATGCCATCACAATCGAATTGCAATAGCAGTCCCAAATGAGTCGTGAAATGCAAGATCCAGGAGTGCCCCCTAGCCCCCAAGTTTGGGGGAACAAGACTCTTAGCCCCCAGAATTGGGGGTTTGGGGGCATTCCCGGATCTTACAACTCAAATCGATTAAACCCTAGCAAACCGCCGCACTGCTAAGACGCTTCCCACAAATCCGACCATTCCACCAAACGCTAATAAGATCAACGGAAGCGCGATCGCATCAATCGGTCGCACACTTCCCGTTGTCAAAAACTGCACAAATTCCGCCTGTCCGCTCAACTGATGGCGTATAAACTTCTGAATCGCTTGAATCAACGAAAACGCGATCGCTGATCCCACAATTCCAAACGCTACTCCTTGAGTGAGAAACGGCATATAAATCCAGCTTCGAGTCGCGCCTACAAGCTGCATAATTTCAATCTCTTTCCGACGCGCTAAGACAATGAATCGAATCGTTGTATTGATGACTGCGATCGCGGTTGCAGTCAAAATCCCGATCGTCGCTGTACTCATCCAATTAAATCCCTTGTTTAATTGAGCAATTCGCTGAACCGCTTCACCCACATATTGAACTTCCTCAACTCCGCGAATTTTTCGCAGTTTCTCTGCCAAAATCGGAACTTGCTCAGACGATCGCGCTTTCACTTTCAATTCATCGACCAGTGGATTCCCTTCAAGCTGTTGAGTCGCATCTCGCAAATTCGACAAGCCCAATTCTTTCACCAAATTGCTCCAGGCTTGCTCTTTAGTGACCTCCTGAACCGAAGCCACTTCAGGCAACCGTTCGACGACCGATCGCAGGACATCCGCCGAAACCCCAGTTTCCAGATAAGCCGATACCTCCAACTGACTGCCAAACTGCGTCAACAAACTTTCCAACTGCCACGAAGCCTGCAAACTAATGCCAAACAGAAACAGCAGTACCGTCACCATACTCACCGCTGCCCAATTCATCCAGCCACCCCGCCGCAAACCCAGCAACGTTTCGCGGAACAAATAATCGAATTTGGTGAAGAACCGAACCATTTTCTCTTCCTCAATGCGCGAAACCCTTGTAGCATCGGAATTTAAAACGAGCATCCGAAGCTTCCACTGAATTCGCACTGGATTCGCTAAAATGGAGCTAACACGGAATCAATCCGACCTTCTGTCGCAATTTCTAGGTAAATATCCCATGCCCTCTGTTGTTCTGGTCGAGAAGAAAAAGTTAGAGAATCCGCCGTTAAAGATGCACCACATGGGCGATCGTGTCTTACGTCAGCCTGCGAAACGAGTGGCGAAGGTGGATGATGAAGTGCGCGAAATCGTCCGCCAAATGCTGCAAACGATGTACAGCGAAGATGGGATTGGACTTGCAGCGCCTCAAGTTGGCATTCATAAGCAAATTATTGTGATCGATCTCGAACCGGATAAGCCTGAATCACAACCGCTGGTGCTGATTAATCCAGTAATTAAAAAGTTCGGTACGACGACCTGTAGCGGTCAAGAAGGCTGTTTGAGCATTCCGGGCGTTTATTTGGATGTCGATCGACCTGAAACGATCGAGGTTTCTTTCAAAGACGAAACCGGTCGCATGAGAACGATCACCGCTGATGGTCTTTTATCTCGCTGTATTCAACACGAAATCGACCACTTGAACGGCGTTCTGTTTGTCGATCGAGTCGATAATCAACTGGCACTGAATCAGGAATTGAAAAAACGCGGCTTCTCGGCAAATGATGTCCGCGCCATCCGATAATAAAGGCTAACCGTCAGCGATCCTGGCGGTTTTTAAGTCTTTTAAGGAGAAAAGCTTATGATCATGACACCCAAAAGTGGTTTATTCCTCGGTGGCTCTTGTGTCGCAGCGATCGCGGCAGTCGGATGCGTGTTTGAACTGAGTTCTGGCAATCCCGAATACGGAACCTTAGCCACCGGAATCATTTTGGCAATCAGCGCTCCCTTAACCGTCATTTGCTTTCTAGCAGCGGTCGCAGATGCTAGAGCAAACAATCAATGATGAAGATTTCTAGGGATTTCCCGGTTATATCCAGCCAAACGTGATAGAACTCCGAAGATACGTATAGAATAATGCGCTAGAGAGAATTACTATTTCCCAGTTTTCATCGTATGTCTAGCGCGAACGCCCACAGAAACTCCTCCCATGACGGGCGATATTAGTCCCATAGCCTACCTCCGACAACTCTCGATCGGCAATCCTTCCGAGCCGAAATTACTGGTACATCCTCTATCGATCGAGGATGTCACTGCGATCGGACGTGATCCACGCTGTCAAATCGTGATCGATCCGCTCTTATTCGCATCTGTATCACGTCGTCATGCAGAAGTGCGCCCTTGTGATCCAAGCGAAGAAAGCGATCGACCTTGTTGGTGGATTTGTGACCTCAATAGCTCGAATGGCACGTACTTGAATGGTCAGCGATTGCGCGGGTGTCGAATTTTGCAATCGGGCGATCGAGTCACGTTAGGCAATGATGGACCTGAATTTATTTTTGAATATGTTGGAGAAGTCGATCGACAAGTTGAGGCATTCACACCCGTCCCGACACCTACGGATTCTGTAACATTAACGCAGCTATTTCCGATCGTTTCCACAGGACGAGAATTAACCCGAAAAGCGTATCTCATTCCTGGTATCATTACCATTACTTTTGTCGTTGCCTTATTCGTTGCAGTTGGACAACCGCTTCTATTCAATCGACTATTGGCAGGCTATATTGCGTTAGTTGGTTTCTATTTTGTGTACCAACTCTGTGGCAAGCGAAAACCTTGGTGGGTGATGGTTCTTTCTGCAATGGGCACTTACTTTTTACTTCGCAGCCCAGTTTTACTACTATTTATCCATATCTTTCGAGAAATCCTACCGGGACAAGTTCCCACACCGGGACAACTGATCAACCCGATCGAGTTATTAATCCGAATGTTCTTCGGCGCAGGACTGATGGAAGAACTCCTCAAAGCGATTCCGTTAGCAATACTGTTCCTAATTGGGCGATTTCTGCCTGCACCGTGGAACGATCGCGTCGGAATCTGGGAGCCGCTGGATGGAATTCTTTTAGGAGCAGCGTCCGCAGTCGGATTTACCCTTGTCGAAACATTAGGGCAATACGTTCCAGACCTGATCCAAACCACCTCGCTACAGTTGGGAACAGGTTGGGATCAGCTTCGTGGCTTACAAGTTCTGATTCCGCGATTGTTAGGAGCCATCTCAGGACACATGGCGTATAGTGGCTATTTTGGTTACTTTATCGGACTTGCAGTTCTGAAACCGCGCCAGAGTTGGCTAATTCTTCTAATTGGCTATCTCACCGCTTCTGGACTTCACGCGCTTTGGAATGTCATGGGCAGCGTGAGCGAAATTTTGCTGGCATTGGTTGGAATGGTTTCTTATGCGTTTCTCGCCGCAGCAATCCTAAAGGCTCGATCCCTTTCCCCGACTCGATCGCAGAATTTTGCCACCCGCTTAAAATCCTAGGATGACAGAAAAATTCTATCTTTCGAGGTATGCGATCTCGGTATGAGTTCGTCTTTAGTCAGACGTAGTTTACCGGTAGGGTGATTAATCTCAAATGGTAGGCATTGAAACAAATCAACTTTAAACATTCGACTATGGCTTTGAATTCACGACCCAAAACAGCGCTAAAACTCTTTTTACCGCTGATCTCAGTCTCGATCGCGCTCGTAGCAGGCGAACTCAAGGCGAATGCAAAAGAACCCAGCACGATTCAGACCGCTTCTACTGTCACGACAAAAGGGGCTGCTTTATTAGGGCAACCGTCGATCGACATTAACCAAGCAGCGGTTCGACGCGAATTTGCAACTGATTCTCGTTTTACGATCGCCCAAACCACCCCTTCAACACCGAGTGAAATTACTCCGGGTCGTGCCGTTCCCGGAAGCACTCCTTCTGGCTCTCCCTCGAATCCCTCTAACGTCACTCCCAGCAATACCACTCCGAGTACGACTACGCCAGGGACAACCCCGATCACCCCCAGCACAACTCCGACCACGCCCAGTACAACTCCAGTGACTCCGGAAACAACTTCTCCGACTACGCCAGGGACAACCCCGATCACCCCCAGCACAACTCCGACCACGCCCAGTACGACTCCAACCACGCCCGATACCACCACACCAGGAACGACATCCCCCACTACACCGGGAACGACCCAAGAATTTGCACCAGGTCGTCCAACTCGATCGGGGTCGAGCTATGTCGGAATCGGCGGTAACATCGGAATCGGTAATGGTGATATTTCTCTCGGTCAAGGCAGCTTTGCGGTACTGAGTAAAATTGGCTTGACGCGGAATTTCTCAGTGCGTCCGTCTGTGTTGTTTAACAATGACGTAGCGATTCTTCTCCCTGTGACCTATGACTTTAGCTTTGGTGAAGGTCCAACCGGTGATCTCGGATTTACGGCAGCTCCATTTTTGGGTATTGGTGCAGCAATTTCGACGGGTGGCGGCGGCGATGTTGGCTTGCTGTTAACCGGTGGAATTGATGTGCCCATTTCATCACAGTTTACTGCGACCGCTTCGGTGAATGCCTCTGTAACAGGTCAATCCGCAGTCGGTATCCTGCTGGGTGTCGGTTATAACTTTGCAGGCTTCTAAGGTTTATTGGGTTTGAGTTTGATAAGGACGCGGTGATCCGTGTCCTTATTTTTGTTTGAGCGATCGCATCAGAGTCAAGTGGTAACATTTGACAAAAGAGTGTAGACGCTTCAATGCTGACAAACGTAAAACTGGTTAATTTTAAGAGTCATCGATCGACAGAACTGAACTTCGATGATTCACGGTTGCACGCATTAGTCGGACAGAACAGTTCTGGCAAAACCTCTATTCTGCAAGCTGTATACAATTTAAGTCAGCTTACTCACACTGACTTTAGAACAGTTTTTACACATGAAAACTCACCAGAATTTATCGCAACAACTGGGACTAGTAATACCTCTGTGACTGGAAACGGTTTTAGTGAATATCAGAACAGGAAGCGTTTATGGAAAACCTGCTACGAATTTGAAAAAGGTAATGATAGCTCTTGGTCGCCATTCTTATCCTGGGAGATTGAAGGAAAAATAGAGTACGAACAACTGCCAGAACATACTTCATGGGACTCTTCTCTCAAAACTGCTCCAAGTCTGATCGTTCAAGCTTTGAAATATGCAGTCAATCTTAAACTAGTGTCGGCTAATCTGGCGAAAGCATTTTATAGTGAGGCAATTACTCCGAGAGTTAAATTTGATGGTTCAGGTTTAGCACCAACATTAGATTATCTTCGTAATGAAAC
>JADEXW010001030.1 GCA_015206935.1 Pseudanabaenaceae cyanobacterium LEGE 13415
ACCTCGAAGATCGTGAGAAATGCCCGATCGATAAGCGAGTCCAATTCGCGTATTAACTGAAGGCGTGTACATTAGTCCTAAGTTATAGCCCACACTCCAATCTTCGCCCTGGATATCGATTCTGCCATCGGCACCTTGAGGAACAGTCGGCAAACCCACTCTCCGCCCGATCGTGCCAAAGTCGATCGCATTCGAGAGTTCCGCTTTGGCGTATTGCACATTCAAACCCGCCCCGATCGAGAATTGATCCGACAATTTCGCAGCGATCGTGGGATTGATATTAATCGTTTGCAGTTCCGATCGCAGCGCTTCGTAACGTCCAACCCAATCTGAACTGTAATCGGTTGAAAGTGCGAAAGGAGCATTCACACCGATCCCGACTTTGATTGAGTTACCCAGATCGAAAGCGGCGTAGACTGTGGGTACAATCGCATTCGGAGCTGCATCGCCACCATTGCCTCCTCGAATCGGTGCGCCTGAAAACGCAGTTGTGCCTCGATTTTCAAATTCGATTTTGGGAGCAATCAAAGAGCCACCCAGAACAACAGAATTTCCTGAAAAATTTGCTAGACCAGCGGGATTAAAAAAGATAGCCGTCGCGTCTTCAATATCGGTTGAACTACTTGAAAAAGCAGTTCCTAACCCCTTCACACTTTGTTCACTAATGGCAAATCCGCTTGCTAAAACCGAAGTTGCCGAGCCGTTCACACCTAAAATCACACCTGCTAGAGTAAATCCAGCTTGAGATAACCAACGTTTCATTCTATTTAATGTGAAAATTTCCCTGTTAGGTATGATACCGATGAAGGCGGAATCCTTTCACTAAGCTGAAATAGATCGCAATGGAGCTAGAAGCATTACTAGAACAGCGTCGATTGATTCGCGCGATCGGGTTTGATGATGCGCCGTTTATTCGGAAGTCGGGCAAGCCTGTGTCGATCGCTGGAATTGTCTGCGCGGGAACCAGATTTGAAGGCATGTTATGGGGTCAGATCGAACCCGATGGCTGGGATGCAACAGAAACGATCGCGAACATTCTGTTAAATAGCAAATTTCTTCCCCAAGCTCATATTGTTCTATTAGACGGGATTTCGCTCGGCGGCTTTAATGTGGTGGATTTGCC
>JADEXW010000038.1 GCA_015206935.1 Pseudanabaenaceae cyanobacterium LEGE 13415
GTCTTGAAGCCATTTCAGGCGATCGCGGTGACGGCATCAGGAACGCTTGAACGGTTTAATTTAAGCGATCGAGATTTAGCCATTATTTGCAGTTCGCATCGAGGCACGATCGAACAAGTCCGCCAGGTTTTTAATATTCTTTGGCGTGCTGATGTCGATCCGACTGCGCTTCAGTGTCCGACTCCAGAAGGCAAACAAAGTCCGCTGCAATATAACTGCTCTGGAAAACATGCGGGAATGTTGGCGGTGTCTCAACAGTTGGGCTATCCGCTGAATAATTACCTGCACTATAACCATCCGGTTCAGCAGTTGATTTTGAGCAAATTGGCAGAATTGTTGAAAAATCCGGCTGAAGAGTTTATTCCAGCGCGTGATGATTGTGGCGCACCGACGTATTTTATGCAGCTTCGTCAACTCGCTTGGCTGTATGCTCAACTCGCTTCGGGCGTAAATTTAGATATGGAACGAATTCTTCGCGCCATGACGCATCATCCAACGATGGTGGCAGGCGAGGGAGAATTTGACACAGAATTGATGAGGCTGACTCAGGGCGAATTGGTCAGTAAATCTGGCGCAGAAGGTGTTCAGTGTATTGGTCGCGTCGGAGAAGGGATGGGACTCGCGATTAAAGTGATGGACGGTGCAAAACGAGCGAAATATGCGATCGCGATCCATGTCTTGCGCCAAATGGGATGGATTAGTCCCTCGATCGCCGAAAACTTATCCGAAACCTACATTAATCTAGGACGATACAAACGATTAGAGGTTGCGGGGGATTTATCGATGCTTTAGTGCGTCAGGAACCTTACATCGTGCGATCGCGTTGCTAGAATTAATCATCTCCTTCCTGACTTGCCAGAACCTATGAGCGACATCATCCTGAACGTCCGTAATCTCCAAGTTCAATTTAAGACCGATGAACGAGTGGTGAAAGCTGTGGATAGCATCTCGTTTCAGGTGCGACGTGGACGAACGCTTGGAATCGTGGGTGAATCAGGGTCAGGAAAATCTGTGACTTCGCTAGCCGTGATGCGATTGATTCCAAATCCACCCGGACGAGTCACGGGCGGCGAAATCTGGTTTCAGTCCGACGAAGACGGTCAAGAGCCTGTGGATCTCTTAACGTTGCCAGAAAAGCAAATGCAGGCATACCGGGGCGAAAAGATTTCGATGATCTTCCAGGAGCCGATGAGTTCGCTCAATCCGGTGTATACCTGTGGATTCCAGCTAGTCGAAGCGATTCGGCAGCACCAAGAGATTTCACAATCGGAAGCCCGACGACGAGCGGCTTCATTGTTGCAAGAAGTTCGAGTGTTGCCCTCGGATGAAGAACTAAAAGGACTGATCCTCGAAGAGCGGGAGAAGCAACCGAGCCAAGTTGAACTTGATCAAGAAATTAATCGACGAAAAACGGCAATGCTCGATCGATATCCTCACGAGCTATCGGGCGGACAGTTGCAGCGAATTATGATTGCAATGGCGATCGCATGTAATCCCACGCTCTTGATTGCAGATGAACCGACGACTGCGCTAGATGTAACTGTACAGGCGACCATTCTCGATTTGCTCAGAGAATTACGCGATCGACGCGGAATGGCGATGATGTTCATTACTCACGATCTCGGTCTGATTGCAGAAATTGCGGATGATGTTGCCGTGATGTACGAAGGCAAGATCGTTGAATATGGTTCAGTTTTGGATATCTTTTCTAATCCGAAGCATCCTTATACGAAAGGCTTGCTGACCTGCCGACCACAGCCCGATCGACGATTGCGATTTTTGCCCACGGTTTCGGACTTCATGGAAGTTTCGATGCTGCCGACTGGAGAGAAATTGATTCAGGCAAAACGGCGTGATGTCGATACGGCGATCGCTGAAGCGGAAGAAGTGAGCGAGACCGAATTTGCTCAACGCTTGAAAACGCTTCAACAAAAAGAGCCATTAGTTTCGGTTCAGAATCTGCAAGTGGCATTCCCAATCCGAGGTGTGTTTGGTCAAACCAAGCGCTACACAATGGCGGTGAATGATGTTTCGTTTGATGTGTATCCAGGTGAAACATTGGGATTGGTGGGTGAATCAGGTTGTGGTAAATCGACTTTGGCGCGAACGTTACTGCGATTGATTGAACCGAAACAAGGCAAGATTTTCTTTGAGAACGAAGACATTCTGAAACTCTCGAAAGGTCGAATTCGTCAACTGCGGCGGGATGCTCAGATTATCTTCCAAAATCCTTACAGTTCACTCGATCCAAGAATGAACATTGGCGATGCAGTGATGGAACCGCTGCTGATTTATGGACGGGGCAACCGCAAGGAATTTAAGCAACGAGTTGAATATCTACTGCAAAGAGTTGGGCTTGATCCGAAATGGACGAATCGCTATCCGCATGAATTCTCTGGAGGACAGCGGCAACGGGTTTGTATTGCTCGATCGCTTGCCCTCAATCCTAAATTCATTATTTGCGATGAATCGGTTTCAGCGCTTGATGTCTCGGTTCAAGCTCAGGTGTTGAATCTGCTGAAAGAGTTGCAATCTGAATTTGGCTTAACTTATATCTTCATTTCACACGATTTAAGCGTGGTGAAATTCATGAGCGATCGCATTATTGTGATGAATCGCGGCAAAATTGAAGAGATTGGAACCTCGGACACCATTTACCGGAAACCGCAAACGCCTTATACTCGTCAGTTGATTTCAGCGATTCCGATTGGGTCAATCGATCGCATTCGAGAACGGCAACAACAGCGATCGGCTTAATTTTTGGTCAGTTTAACGTTCCTGCAAGTCGGTTCTAATCAAGCTGCATTCGTGTGGATGATACTCATGACTTGTAATTCTCTCGTATCTGTCATTATTCCGGCTTATAACGCAGCGGCGTTTATTGGGCAAACGTTGGACTCGGTTTTGAAGCAAACCTATCAGGAGTTTGAAATCATTGTCGTGGATGATGGTTCCCGCGATCGAACTGCTGAAATTGTTGAATCTTATGCAAAACGTGATCGTAGAATTCGATTGCTCAAACAGGAAAACTCTGGAGTTGCAGCGGCTCGAAATTTAGCGATCGCAGAATCGAAAGGTGAATACATTTCCCCGATCGATGCGGATGATATTTGGTATCCCGAAAAGCTCGAAAAGCAAGTCCGCTGTATCGAAGCTTCAGACGAAACAGTTGGATTAGTCTATTCTTGGTCGGTGTATCTCAATGAAGCAGGGGAAATGATTGGTCGGTATATCGCTGCTCAGGATTTTACTGCGGCTGAGGGCAATGTTTTTAATGGATTGCTCTATTTTAATTTTCTAGATAATGCGAGTACCGCTCTGTTTCGTCGGAGTTGTATCGATCGAGTCGGGGGCTATAACTGCAATCTGAGAGCGCAAAATGCACAAGGTTGCGAAGATTGGGATATTTATATTCGCATTGCTGAACAGTATTCGATTCGAGTGGTGCCTGAGTATCTCATCGGATATCGGCAGTATGTGGGCAGTATGGCGACGAATGCACCTGTGATGGCGAAGTCCTATGAAGTGATGATGAGCGAGGTACAACAGCGGAATCCGAACATTCCCGATCGTATTCGTCGCTGGTCAAGAAGTACTTTTTATAACTATCTAATCGGTAAGAGCTATGTGAGCGGTGACTATCAAAATATGTTTATTTGGATTGGTTGCTGTTTGAGTGTCGATCGAGTCGTGCTATTGCGTCCTGGACTTTACAAAGTGATGGTTTTTGCGATGTTGAGCTATCTCACTCGACCCTTTAGTTTATTAGTGTGGAAAGACCAAAAAGAGTGGCTCAAGTTTGTACAGCGATTTCAGCGATCGGGATCAACATTGTCGATCGACCAAATCAATGATCTGGCAAATCAACGACAGCCGACGATTTGGCGACCGTACGATCGGGTTCTTTTATGGCGATGGCGACAAATTATGCAAATGTCTCAGGAGTAGTAGAAGTTTAGATTCGGACATTCTCGAAGTCGCCCCCAAACCCCCAATCCTGGAGGCTTAAGACTCTTGCTCCCCCAAATTTGGGGGCTGGGGGGCTTTAGCCGACTATAACGAAGCGAAACACTCCGTCAAACTCAAATTAATCTTCAAGTTAATCTATCGGATTGACACAACCTGACTCGGCGATTTTTGCCACGCAGATGCAGTTTCTGTCCCCTTAGACTCTGGACGATGCAGTGCATAACTGAGCCAAATCACTGGACTGAGAACAGTACAAAGCGATCGCTGAATTCGCCCCGGCAACTTAGAAAATGCAATATCATGTCCCACCACCGTAATCGAATTGATAAAGGTAGCAGATCCTTGGCAGGGAGCATCAATCAGCGCTGTCAGTTCCGCTAAAGTATAGCCGCGTCGAACATGCCCCCATTCTGCCATCACTTCAGATTCATCCGGACAAATAGATTTCATCACTCCATAGTAAGGAAAGCGCCAATGTTCGTTTGGAGTGCTGACCAGCAAAAATCCATCCGGTCGTAATACTCGAAATGCTTCAGCGATCGCGCGTTGATGATCCGGAATATGTTCAAGCACATCAAACATCGTGACCGCATCAAAGCTTTCATCCTCAAAGGGAAGTGCAGTTGCATCTCCGCAGACGAAACGAACTTGAGCTTGTTGATTACAAGGTGCAGCAGCATATTGAGGATCAAGATCGAGATTGGTAATCTGCGATCGCGGATAGAGTAATGCGGTTAGTCCACCTTGACCGCCCCCGACTTCCAGAATGCTTTCAAAAGCTCGATCGGGTGCAATACGATGAATAGCTCGCATTTTCTCACGGTAAAAGAACCCTTGAGTTAAGGGATGTGGAAAGGGATTTTGAGCTAAAAATTCTGATAATGCTTGTTTATTCATTGTTTTCGGGTCGTCGATTTTTCCAGTAGAACCACAATCCAGCGAAACAGCCTCGAATCTCTGCACTTAGAATCTCAGCTGGAATTGGACTGCGATTTAATAATTTTGCGATCGTTCTTCTCAGATAGTACCGAGGTAATGCAATTCCTAATCGACGCAGATTGCCCCAATGTTGATAGCGCTCAAACTGAATGAGCAAAGCCGTTACATGACCACGCATATAGGAATACATCTGAGATTTGAGGGTGGCTAAATCAGATCGATGCGTGTGAAAAACTACTGCTTTTGGCTCATAGTAACAGTTGCCTCCTGCCGCTAAGATGCGATACCACAGTTCGGAATCTTCACTACAGCCCGATCGACCTGCGCCTAATCGCGGATCAAAGTTCCCAACTTTGTCAAATATACTGCGACGAAAAGCCATATTTGCACCAGCGCCCATTCGCCAGACAGGAACTCCGAACTTTTGCATGGTTTGGAAAAATGCTGAATCAAATGTTTTCGATCGATAACCTTGACCAAATCCGCCAAAGCTTTTCTCAAATAGATATTGTGATTCGGTTTCAAGCTGAGTCGGTAATACTAATCCGGTAACAGCTAAGATTTGAGGATCAGTGAATGCTTGTTGCAGTTGTGCTGTCCAATGGGGATGGACTTCAACATCATCATCAGTGAATGCAATAATGCTACCTCGACTTTCTTCAATCCCTCGATTTCTAGCAGCACTTAAGCCCGGTTGAGGTTCTTTGACATAACGAATGTTCGGCAGTTGAGCCACAATCTGATACGTTGCATCGGAACTGGGAGCATTATCAATCACTAAAATCTCAAACGGTGGTGGATTGAGAGCTTCAAGCGATCGCAAACAATCTTTTAACGCATGAGGTCGATCGCGAGTACAGATGATTACTGAAACGGTAGATTCTGCTGGTAAAGCGTGCGATCGCATCAATTCCAAAGGTTTCTCTATCGCTAACACATCGGTAAGCTTTGGCGGAATTGTTTTAGGGGAGTGGGTTGGTAGCTCTCCTTGAAAGCCTGTTTTGAGCAGATGAGACCCGACCGACGGTGCGATCGATTGCAAAATTAAGTTCTTCAACTCATTCGCAAACATCGGTAATTGAGCCATTTGAAGCTCTAAATGTCCTAGTGGAATGTTTGCCCAAAAGATGACAAGAAACAGTCCTTGATAGTGATCGTTCGGTTTCAAATCAGGAATTGGATTATGCAAATCTAGATGCAACACTTGCCAAGGCTTAAAGGGTTTCATGTGGATTGCCTCCGAATTTGTTCGATGCGTTGCTGCGATCGCGGATATTCACCTAACAATCCCCGAATCCCGCCCCAGAGTTCAGCCAAAATCATCTCTGGAGGTAATGGATGCCGACCCATCCAACTTTTGAGCAATTGCTTACTTTGATATTGAAACCACCATTTCACTAATGCCTGTAGCTGTCCACGCTGTGCAGGATCACTTTGATAAGACTTACCTACAAATGCCATCAGTCCTAAGCCCCACGACCAATATTGGCGGCGGAGTTTCTCAATTTCACGGCGATGTTGGTGATAGACCAAATACTGTGGCTCATACACGAGAACATTGTTCGATCGAATCACTCGATAAAAGATATCCAAATCTCCTCCACCCGGAAGCGGCGCACCTGTGTCTAACGCTTCATCGAATCCGCCCAACTTCAAGAGAATGTCCCGTCGAAATGCCATATTGCATCCTGCCCCGAAAATACCTGCACCACAGGGATACAGCGGATTTTGCGGCAGAATTTGACCATAGCGAATCTTCTCAAAACCGCGACCAAATCCCCCTCGACTTTCAAATAAAATCTGAGCTTCGGTCTCTAGTTCATACGGTAAAACTAATCCTGTCCATGCGGCGGCATCTGGATTTTCTGTCCAAGCAGTGATGAGTCCGTTTAACCATTCTCGATCGACGATCACATCATCATCTAAAAACGCTAGTAATTCTGTGTTTGCAACTTCTAAAGCTCGATTCCGCGCGAAATTCAGACCTGCTTTCGGTTCTTGAACATATTGAACTGTTGGCAGAGTAGCAACTAGCTTTTGAGTTCGATCGTCTGTCGGTGCATTGTCAATTACAACTATCTCGAATTCATTAGATTGTAACTTTAGAAGCGAATTCAAGCATCGAGCTAACTGATCGGGTCGATCTTTCGTACAGATAGCAACGGTTAATGACGGATGTTTAACAATCTCTGGACTTGCCCATTCATCTCGAATCGCTTCTTGAATGATCTTTGTACTGAGCTTTTCTGCAATCCAGGACGCGATCGTATTTGCATCAATCTGAGGCTGATCCCAGGACTGCATTAGAAAACCAATTGCTCGATCGTATCGTCTAACAATCAAGCCTACGCCTGTATCGTGTTCAGACAGTGTTAGAGTCGGCAAAGGTTGAGTCATTTCAATTTCGTGAATTGAATACGGCATGATTCATTTTTGGCGATTTTGCAGTTGATACAGTTGAGTGAATAAGCCTCGATGCGCTAGGAGTTGCTGGAGATTGCCTTGTTCGACGACTTGACCCTGATTCAGCACAATAATCTGATCCGCTTGCTCGATCGTGGAAAGTCGATGAGCAATCACAATCACAGTACGATTCTGACTCAGGGTTTTCAAGGCTTCCTGAATCAAATCCTCAGCAATACTATCGAGTGCGTTAGTCGCTTCATCCAAAATCAGGATTTCAGGATCACGAATAATGGCTCGTGCGAGTGCGATTCGCTGTCGTTGACCTCCGGATAGTCTGACTCCTCGATCGCCAATATGGGTTTCATATCCAGACGGCAACTGCTGGATAAATTCATCTGCATTCGCCAGTTGAGCAGCTCTGATAATTTCATCATCAGTTGCATCGAGCCGACCATAAGCAATGTTCTCTCGAACTGTCGTACTAAACATATAGATGTCTTGACTGACGATCGCTAATCGATCGCGCCAAGAATGAAGCTGCAATTGTCGTAATGGACAACCATCAATATAGATTTCTCCAAACGTGGGATCAGAAAATCGACACAGCAAACTAATCAGCGTAGATTTTCCTGCTCCAGAGGGCCCCACAAATGCCGTCGTTTTCCCTTGCGGAATGCACAGAGAAACAGTTTGAAGTGCAGGCGGCTCATGCTCGTTGTAGTGAAACGTAACTCTTTCAAACTGAATCTCATGCGTTAATCCTTGATAGGGAATGTGACCGGAAATCAAATACGGCTTATCTGATCGATCGAGCAGTGCGGTCACTTCTGCAATCGAGCTAGTCAAACTTGCTAGTGCCACTCGTGCCCCGTCTACTTGCTTTACCTTCGGCTGTAATCGATACAGAATAAAAACAAATGTCAGCAAAGTGGGTAACGCAGTTTGATTCGCTCTAATTGCCACGACTAGAAGCAATAAAAGCAATGCTGCGGACAATGTTTCTGATAAAGGACTGACAATCCCAGACAGCATCTCTAGCTTAAAGAACGATCGACGAACTTTTTCCGAGGCTCGATCGAATCTCATTTGCTCATATCGTTCACGCCCGAATGCTCGAATCACCCGCATTCCGCCCAATCCTTCCCACATTCGATCAGCAAGCGATTGATTCGCCTGCACTGCCGTTTGACCGAGCGATTTCACTTGCCGTGTGACGATTTGAATTGTGAGTGAAATCAGGACGATCGCAAAACTGACCCAAATCGTTAACTGCCAAGAAATCAGCAGTAAGAACACTGCAAACACTAAAACTGTACAGCTATCAATGATCAGATTGACAAAGATACTCAGCGCTCGGCTGGTTTGCCAAGTTTCGGTTGCAAGCGTATTGATAAACTTACTGGTATCAGTGCGCTCTAGATAGCGATAGCTCACACTTAAAAGCTGGTTGAAAATGTTCGATCGCAGTCGATGACTAATCTGCGAATTCAACCAAGCAAACAAGACAGTATGACTGTAGGTCAAGATAGACTTCAGCAGAATACATACAAAGATGAATGCTGAAATGAATACAAATCGAGACTCAGATGGAATCCCAGAAAAAATCTGATTGATCGAACTTAGAAAAAAGTTTCCGCTAGGGGCATCAGTTTGTTGAACACTTTGAAGCAGCGGAATGAATAAACTAATGCCAAAGCCTTCAGACAGCGAAGACAAAATTCCTAAAACAACGATCGCGCTCATTGCTCCAGAATAGAGCTTGATCAGCGGCAACAAACCGCGAATCGCTTGGAATGTCTTCATATCTTCTGAAATCCATAGCGCTCGCCTAATTGTACGACCATTCTCTAACCGTTGAGAATGCGATCGATTGAAATCTCTATCTCAGGAAAGGCAAGGGGCGCGATCGTTCCTCTTGTCAGCGTCACTTCTGATTGATAGTCACCGTTCTGCGGCTCACGAAATACAATCAATTCTGGCTTTCTCAGATTCACAACCCAGTATTCGGGAATTCCAACTTCAGCATAGATTTTACGTTTAATTTCCAGATCTTTGCTCAAGCTGGAATTAGAATACTCAATCAGCCAAAAAATGTTCTCCGGATAGGGATGATGACTGAGATACTCACGTCCGAGCGGCTCAACGATCGCAATATCAGGTTCTGGTTCAGAATTGTTTGGCAACGTAATAGGCTTTGCTTCCCGAACTTTCGCTCTGGTTCCAAGCACAACAATCAGATAATCTCGTGTTTCAGTTGTGCCATAAGCATGAGGTTCTCCTTCTGGGGGCATTTCGACAATTTCTCCTCGTAATAATTCCACGCGGCGATCGTCTAAAATTCCCGCCTCGATCATTTGATGATATTCATTTAGCGTCCATTTCGCGATCGACACACTCATGCCTTATTCCTCATCTAATGGCAATCCGCGTTTCACTTTTCCTTTGCCAAAAAACCGCCCAAATTGCAGTTCATACACCTCATCTTCGTCTTGCGTTTCGACCTCAATATCTGATTTTGCATAGCTCACACATAGAAGTGCATAGCCTTGTTGCTTCAGTTCTGGAGAAAGTCCCACGGCTTCCGGTTGCTCTAAATGTCCCGATAACACGCGCACCGCACAAGTAGTACAGGCTCCATTACGGCAAGAAAACGGCAGTTCAACCCCTTGAGCCTCACCCGATTGCAGAATATAGCGATCGTTCGGGACTTCAAAGGTATAAAACTTGTCTTGTTGACGATGATAAACTCGAACGGTATGAAACTCAGTCATGATACTGTCTTTGAATCTTCTGTATTCACTGTAAGACGTTTAGCAACAGAATAGAAAGGCAAAATCACTCCAGGTTTCATAAGCTTCACTGCGATGTGCGATCGCGATCACAAATACCTGAACTAAGCCATCATCGACCGAATAGATCACTCTGTAATCTCCAATTCGATACCGATAGTAGCCTGTGTACTCTCCTTTCAAAGCTTTGATATTGGGATGCGATCGCGGTGTCTGTTCTAACTGCTGCAAACATCGGGCAATCTTTTTTGCTAGAGCCTTATCAGCGTTGACGTGAAACGTTTGAGCATCAGGATGGAGAAGAACTCCATACATCAGAGCGAAGTGTTCTCCAGTTAGCGTACTGATCTTTTGGTGTGGCTTGATTTTGCTGAATTCGCTCTAACAATCCAGGAATCGCTAAAAGTTCTTGAGTCGCGGCTTCACTTTCCACACTCGCTAAATAAGCAGCAAAATCAGCAAGCACCTTGAGTCGTTCAGGTGATAACTGATTGAGTGAATGATCAAGCTGACTTCGCAACTCTGCGACAGAAATCGATTCTGAAGAATGGTCGATCGTATTCATGGTCTACTCCATCGAATCTGGCTCTTATTGTAAGTCTGATACAGAGCTAGTTGGCTTTTTCGATTACCGATTTCAGGTTTGATCGACCGCGATTTGCCGCCAGTTCAGTTGGAACCGTTGGAACTTTGCCCCATTGATCAGAAAGTTGCGTCACTAAGGCTTCCTGCCCTGCCCGAAATCCTTCTAAATTTGCGCCGCCACCATTCATAATTACAAACCAAACAATCCCTTTCTGAGCGGTTGGTAATGCTCCTGCTAACGCACTCACTTCATTCAAACTGCCAGATTTTGTGACTAATCCAGTTGGAAGCTTCCGCCCCTCTAGAATGCCTTCGTCAGATCCCACGATCGCGAAAATATCCCCGATCGTCATATTGGAGGGTTTAAGCAATTGATTGATTGCTAAGAACATCGAACAGACTGCACGCGGAGAAATGCGATTTTCTACAGCCAATCCCGATCCGTTGACTAAGATTACTTCATTTTGCGGAACTCCTGCGGCTTGTGCAGCTTTGAGAGAAACTACTTTTGCACCCCCGATCGAACTTGCAACCATCTCTGCCATTGCATTATTGCTAAAGCGATTCATTTTCTTGAGCAATTCTGGGAGCGGTAATGATTGGTGGGTTGCGATCGGCTTAAAGTTCGGGGGATTTGCCGCGACTTTCACGGAACCTGCGATCGCAATCTGAGGCTTCGGAGTTCCAGCGGGTAAGGTTTGATATTGTGCGATCGCTTCACTCGACCAGGTTTTCGCATTTAAGGCTTGTTTCAGCAAGGCTCCAGACTTGCCTAAATCGGTCTCAAAATTCATAAAGAAGCGACCTGTAATAATCAGATCGCCTGTGACTTGTTTAATGCCTTGTTGAGATAGCGCATTTCCAAGCGCGATCGCTTCTTCCCACACAAAAAATGGATCATCACTCCCTTGAACAATCAAATCACCTTTAACGACTCCGTTTTCAATGGTTCCAGTTGTTCCGATCACCGTTTGAAATCGATGATCAACGCCATAGGTTTGTAGTGCAGCGAGTGAGGTTGCAACTTTGGTGAGTGATGCCGCAGAAAGGGGAGTTGTACCTTGATGATTCGCTAAAAGTTGATCACTCGTTTGAATCCAAATTCCTTGTGCAGATTGGGGATAACCGAGTTTTGAGAGATATTGTTGAACGATCTTGCTCGTATTTGGATCAGGAGTCGTGGGCGCGATCGCTAACGGCGCGGATGGAGAAGCGGGAGAACTGACAAGATTGCGAGCTGCTTCTGGTTTTGGACTTTCGGAAACTGGATCTTTTGCCGCCTCAGGAGTCGAACAGCCAGCAAGGAGCAGCAAACTCACAAACAAGGCAGAAGCAGAGTAGCGCATAGAACATTTGAACGAAGAACCGGAATTTAGCTTAACTCATTTTGCGAAATTCAGAGTCAGCGATCGTGGGTTTAAGTTGCGATCGCGCTCTAATCAGAGCTAGTTTATTTTGATTAGTATTAATCGCTACCTATTGATCTGCAAAACATACATTTTTTCGCTATGTTTTTGTTATTTAGTTCACTCGATTGTTTAGAGTCGGAAAACGAGAAACGATTCAAGCAATTCATTATTTCAATTGAATTTCAGCAGATTCATGTACTAGAAAACACGCAGAGCTTTACAAACCTTTGAAATGAACAGAAAGTAAATCGCTGAAGCATTACAGCGCTTCTGTTTGTTTTATTGGACAAGGTTTACATAAGCTGCATGATTGCTTTAATAAAGCTTGTTAGATTTTATCCCAATTCTAAGTGCATTCACGGAAAGAAGAAGCAAAAGCAGTATTGTATTTTAAGTGCGACTGAGATCTGCTCGTACTTTATAGCTTGCTCTATTTCTCCAATAGCTTGCTCTATTTCTTTGATTGAAATGTGTTCTTTTCCCAATTCACAAAAATTGAATTGGGAAAAGAACTTTCCTGATTTTCTTTGTCCTTTAGCGTTCTGAATGTTAGAGATTGCTGCTTCAATTTCTAAAAAATTGCCCCAAAATTCTCAACTGCCTGACCTTTATTGGCTATAAAAAATGACCCCTACCCAATTCGTTTACGCAACTTGTAGTTTGAGTGTTTGGATCGGAATTCAGTTCACTTCGATTCCTCCCAGTCACGCTCAGATCGAACCGCCTCCTGGTTCAGGCGCTCCCAGTGGAACCGTCGGCGGCGGATCACGATCGTAATTTCAATGCTCCTGAGTAGACAATAGAATCACACTGCCCTACAGTTTTTAACAGGTTTGCAATCACAGTTTTCAAGCTAGGGAGTCATTGAAACCAGTGCGGCAGTGGGTAGGGGTTGGAATCAGCGCGATCGCCGTTGCAACAGCAATCCTGGGGTTGCAGACATCAGGTGCATTTCAGCCCTTGGAACTCATGGCGCTGGATCAATGGTTTCGGGCACGTCCCCCAGAAGCGATCGATGCTCGGATTGTGATTGTGACGATCGACGAATCGGATTTTAATGAGGTGGGACGGTATCCAATTCCGGATGCTCAATTGGCTTCGCTGTTGTCGAAGATTCGGCAGCAAAAGCCGCGTGTGATTGGCATGGATGTCTATCGCAATCTTCCGGTTGAACCTGGACATGAAGCGTTGCGGAACATTTATCAGCAAACTCCGAATCTTATCGGGGTCGAGAAAACGCTGAGTGGTGCGAATATGCCTTCGGTTGATCCGCCGCCGATTTTGCGGGAGCAGGGTCAAATTGCTGCCAGTGATTTGGTGCTTGATCCGGATGGGAAAGTGCGTCGGAATCTTTTGTCGTTGCGGGTCACGCCGATGTGGGGCAAGAAAGGTCGCACGATCGAAACTTTGGGAACCCGATTGGCGTTGGAGTATCTCAAGGCGGAAGGAATTAAGCCGCAACCCGTTGGAGATGGTGTGATTCAACTCGGTAAAGCCCGATTAGCGGCTCTGAAGCCGAATGCGGGAGGATATGTTCGGGGGGATATTGGTGGGTTTCAACTGTTGGCGAATTTTCGGAATTTGCAGCGGAAATTTACCTCGGTGAGTTTGAGTGATGTGCTGAACGATCGAGTCAATCCGCAGTTAATGAAGGATCGGATTGTTTTGATTGGCTCGGTTGCGGAGAGTTTGAACGATCGCTTTTTTACGCCTTATAGCAGTGTGGCGAAGTTGACTTCAGCCGGGGTTGAAGTTCATGCAGATTTTACCAGTCAGCTTGTGAGTGCGGCAATCGATGGTAGACCGATTTTGCGGGGGGTTCCAGAGTGGATTGAAACGATCTGGTGCTGGATGTGGCTGGGGGTTGGGGTCGTATTAGGAACGCGATTTCGTGCGCCGCATCGGACATTCGTTTGGATGGTGGTGGTGACGATCGCGGGAATTTCGATCGCGTATGGATTGTTTCTATCGGGTTGGTGGATTACGATCGTTGCACCGCTAATTGGGATGACTTTAATTACAGTCGCAACGCGAGGATATTTACTTTGGCGATCATTAGTGCGATCGCATGAGACGCTACAAGAATATGCGAAAACATTAGAGCAGAAAGTACAAGAGCGAACGCAAGCGTTAACCGATCAGAATATTGAGTTAACCAAGGCGAAACAAGAAGCAGAAACCGCAAATCGAGCGAAAACGACGTTTCTGGCGAATGTGAATCATGAGTTAAGAACACCGCTTTCAATCATTCTGAGTAGTAGTGAATTGATGAGTTACGATAAGACGCTTGCACCGAAACAGAGAGAGCGTTTATCCGTGATTAATCAAAGTGTGGCGCATTTGCTAGATTTGATTAATGAAGTGTTAGAGTTAGCCAAACTCGAAGCCAAGGCGGAAACAATTGAGATGGAGCCAATGTCGCTCAAACAGCTTTTGCAGAGTTTATTAGAGATGTTTGAGCCGCAAGCGATCGAGAAACGAATTCGATTGAGTTTAGATTGCGAAAACAATTTGCCGGATTGGATTCAAACCGATGAGCGCAAAATCCGACGAGTGTTGATTAATCTATTAACGAATGCGTTGAAGTTTACAAGTCATGGTGGTGTCACGCTGCGGGTATCTTGCTTAGAACCTCATCTGTTGCGATTTGAGATAGAAGATACTGGTATTGGAATTGCAGATCATGAGATGAAATCGTTGTTTAAAGCATTCATGCAGACGGAATCGGGACGACGATCGGGGAAAGGTTCAGGTTTAGGATTGTCGATCAGTCAGCAATTGCTTCAACTTCTGGGAACAAAGCTTCAGGTGCGAAGTATGCCCGATGTAGGCACGACGTTTTGGTTTGATTTGTCGATCGAGCTTGCGCTTGCTCCGACTCCTGAAGCGAATTTGATGTATTAACGTTGAACGATCGACTTCTGAATCATTCGCTCAATTCCAGGATCAAGCTGCATGGTGCGGAGTTGATCGAGCGTGAACCACTCTGCTCGATCGGCATCGGTTGCGGGGTGTAAGGGTTGAATTTCGGTGAGGCAGAGGTAGCGAAAATCGAAATGTAAATGGCTCGGATATTTCTTGGTTTCGGGAATGCGATGGACATCTAAATCGAGCAGCGTGGCTTGGGTCGGATCAAGTTTGATTCCCAGTTCTTCTTCGGCTTCTCTGAGCGAAACGGTGAGCAGATCAGGTTCGTCGGGTTCTGCATGCCCTCCGGGTTGCAACCAGCGATCGAGAACTTTATGGTAAATCAAGGCAAATTCCTGTGTGTCTTTTGCCATCACCCAAGCGCTTCCCGTTGCATGTCCTGGCTCAAAGCAGAATGAATCCATTGGATTGGCGCTTTGGTTGAAATGATCGAGAATAGCGGCTTTGTGAGCGGCTTCGATATTATCGATCGGGGAATAAAGTTCGATCGCTTGAATGATGGCTTGCGTGGTCGGTTTCATGGTTAGAAAGGCGTAATAGTCTGGAGCGCGATCGTCTTGCCGCGATGGATAAATTGTAGGTCGCGGGCGTGTAAATGTAGGCGTTCAGTCGAGGTTGGATCGCCGTAAAGTCGGTCTCCTACGATCGCGGCTTTGAGTCCTTTGGCAGCGTGAACTCTTAATTGATGGGTTCTTCCGGTGATTGGATAGAATTCGATGCGGGTCGGTTCTAATGCGCGGAATTTAGTAATACAAGGCTTTCCATGTTGGTAATCGACTTTCTGTTTGGGTCGATCGTTTGGATCGCTCCATAAAGGTAAATCGATCGTGCCTTCTTTTTGTGTAATTCCTTCAGATAGAATTGCTTCGTAGGTTTTATGTATTTCGCGTTGTTGAAACTGTTGATTTAACTGTTTATAAATCTGTGTATTACGCGCAAGAATTAATAAACCAGATGTGTCTTGATCTAATCGATGAACAGGAATTAATGGCTCAGAAAAGCGATCGAGAATACAATCTTGCCCGTATCGTCCTCGTGTTGAGAGCAAGCCCGCAGGTTTATTCACGACGATGATTTGATCATCTTGATACACAATGTCGATCGATGGTAATCCTGAGAGCAAAAATCCTAGAATTGGCTGACATCGCTCAATACACGCGCCATAAAACTCGCCTTGAATCTTGTCCCCGATCGATTCACCCCACCAAAACTCCGCCATTGCGATCGGCTTCAGTCCATGAGTTGCCGCATGATGTAAAAGTTTTGGGGCGCAGCATTCTCCGGTTCCGGTGGGCATTGACGAGAGTAAACTGGAAAGCGATCGAGTTTCTCCTACAAAGTTGGTAATCCGATAACTGTCATACATTTCTGACTGAAGCTGCTGTGAAAGTTGTTTTCGTTGTTGCTTCAGTTGACGAATTTGTTCATTGGCTTGATCAATGATTTGCTTTAAGGGTTTGAGAGTATTAGAGCGATCGCGTTTCAGATTGCGTTTCTCAATTCCATCTCGTTTACTTTGCTCATCTAATTCAGCTTGATTATGGATTTGTCTTTGCTTTTGTCTCTCTAATTTTCTCTGTTTGTGTATTTCTGAGAGTTGCTTAAGCTGTTCATCGTATTGCTCAGATAGTTTCTGATACTGTTCTCGTTCGGGAATTTCATAGAGTTGAAT
>JADEXW010000312.1 GCA_015206935.1 Pseudanabaenaceae cyanobacterium LEGE 13415
ACTCAAACCGGATTGCGATATACGATCAATTATTCAAGAATTCTTCACCAGGACTCGGCTTGATTCACTGGATTTAACAAACGCAAATCACGGTCAAAATCGTTACCGTTGCCGAGTAAACCTCCGAAATTTGGTTGGATCTGCGATGATAAAGTCACTTCGTCACTGAAATCCGCGATCGATGCAACAATCACTCAGACGAATTCTCATCGGAGTCGTCTTTTTCCTGATTACTGTTTTCCTTGCCACGTTGGGCTATATTGTCGCAGGTTGGGCACCTCTTGATGCCTTTTACATGGTTGTGATCACAGTGTTCGGGGTGGGGTTTGGAGAAGTTCGACCTGTGAATACCCCAGAACTGAAAATCTTTACGATGCTTGTGATTGTCAGCGGTACTTCGTCTGCGGTCTATGCGGTGGGCGGCTTTGTGCAGATGGTGACAGAAGGCGAAATCAAGCAGATTTTACAGAGAAAACGGATGTCTGAAACAATCAAGGCGCTTCAAGATCACGTGATTATTTGCGGTTTTGGGCGCATGGGACAGATTTTGGCAAAAAAACTCGCAGATGCTCAAGTCACCTTTGTTGTGATTGATAATAATGTCGATCGAATTGAGCAAGCCGAATCGCAAGGCTATCTGGTGCGGTTTGGAAATGCGACCGATGACACGGTATTGCACAAGGCGGGAATTGATAACGCGAAAGCTCTAGCAACAGTTCTTCCAGATGATGCAGCGAATGTTTTTATTACGCTGACGGCTCGCGAATTGAATCCGAAATTGATGATTCTCTCGCGCGGGGAACTGCCTTCGACTGAGAAGAAACTCCGATTGGCAGGAGCGGATCAAGTGGTGTTACCTGCCTCGATTAGCGCGTTGCGTATGGCACATATGATTACGCATCCAGCGACCTTGGATTTTTTTAGTCAGGGAGACGATCGGAATACGCTGAATGAACTTCTTGGACAGATGGATATTCAGGTTGATGAGCTGGCAATTACTCAGAAATCGGGGATGATCGGAGCCACGATCGGGGATATCGAAGTCCGGGGAAAAGGGACGATCATTATTGTGGCGCTGCGTCGGGCGGATGGCTCAGTGATTATGCATCCGGGACAAATGACGGTGTTAGGGGAAGGCGATGCGGTGATTGTAATGGGGCATCGTGGAGATATTCCAATGGTGATGCGAAGTCTGGTTGTGCGAAAGAGAATGCGCTATCGTGGATCGCCTCGGATTTGGAACTGATCTGGGGATGCGATCGAGGCTTAATCTTCTAGGGGCAACCCCCGAATAATTCGTCCATTCAAAAATTCACTGATTCAACCGCGATTTGAATGCTTGATAGTCTCGTTCTACTTGAGCAGCATACGATCGAGCATAGTCCATCACTTTCGGATGCCATTCTGAAGCAGTGGCGGCGAAGGCGATCAACTCATCCGCGATCGCAGAGTTTTGCCGCCCTGTACTTCGCATTTGTCCCCAAGCGGTCACTTCTGCCATCGTTTTGATCACTTTCTTGAGGCGCTTAATCTTGCCGTTTTTGCTTTCGAGATTGACACGATCGGCAGTCGGTTGCAGTTCTCGCAAAACATAAGGCTGATTTTGAATGACTAATGGAGTTAACAACGCTGGCGGAGATTCTTGAAATCGATCTTGAATCGCTGTAATTCGCTCTGCTTGGTTGTTCCAGTCTGGCTGAGAATAAGGCGTATAAGGTTGCAACGCCGACGATCGAGCGGCTTTGAGATCGAGTAAATAATTCTGATTTGGGGAACCGTTGCCCTCGACTAAGATCACATATCGATCGAGTCCAAGGCTTCCAGTTCCCGCAATTCGGTGCATTACGTCGAGAACTTTATAAAATTTCGGATTCTTTTGAGAATCGCCATAGTGATCGATCGCATCTGTCACTATTTGACGTTGAGCTTCTGTAGCAGGTGTGGTTTTGACCTCGATTAATTTCAGCGATCGAGGTTTGCCTTTAAGTTCTGTCCGCTCGTCTAGAAAATCTTTGCGTTTGCGTGTTTTCAACTGCGTGAGTAATTCCTTCACCAATCCCGTTGAAACTTCATTATGAACCGTTCGATCTTTCCCGGTAGCGAGTTCATTGGTATAAGTTTCAAGAAAATATTGACAGAGTTGAAGCGCATCTTCATCGCTAATATTCAACGTATGAGCGCCCACGATCGTACTGGTCATCAATCGCGTAATGTCCCATGTACAAGGCATTAACAGCGCTTCATCGAAATCATTGACATCGAAATAAACTAAGCGATCGTCACCCTTAAACGTGCCAAAATTCTGCAAATGAAGATCACCACAACTCCAAACGGGAGGAGCAAATTGAAACACATCTTCAACGGGTAAATCTTGATAGAACAAATGACAAGTTCCACGCAGAAACACAAACGCATCTTTTGACATCGCTTTGTATTTCAGCTTCAACAATTCAGGATCGCGATTTTGATTGAATTCGATAATACGATCGACAACAGTTTGATGAGACATCTGAGGAAATCAATTCAGAACTTTAAATCTATAGCAATCCTAAATCAGTCGTGAAATGCAAGATGAGTCGTGCCCCCAAACCCCCAAGTTTGGGGGGACAAGACTCTTAGCCCCCAGAATTGGGGGTTTGGGGGCGTTCCCGAATTTCACAACTCAAACCGGATTGCGATATCATCTGCAAAACTATTGCATCCGATCGATGGTTCGATACTGAATTGCCTCTGCGACGTGATGCGTTTGTAGATCGTCATCGCCTGCTAAATCTGCGATCGTTCTTGCGACTTTGAGAATGCGATCGCTTGCCCGAACAGATAATCCTAATCGTCGGATGGCATTTTCTAACAGCGATCGAGTTCCGTCATCGAGTTTGCACCATTCGCGCAGATGAGCGCTCTGCATTTCGGCATTACAGCGGAGTGGCGTATTTTGGAACCGAATGGATGCTCGATCGCGTGCCTGTTGCACTCTTGCTCTCACCGTTTCCGAATCTTCTCCGGTCGGTTGTCGGGTAATTTCTTCAGGTTTCAGCCGATTCACGCCCACTTGTAAATCAATTCTATCCATCAAGGGGCCTGAAAGCCTTGCCCAGTATTGCTCTCTCGCTCTCGGTGAACAAGTACAAGCCTGAACCGTATCTGCATAAAAGCCACACGGACAAGGATTGGTACTCGCAACCAAAGTAAACTGCGCCGGAAACGAAACCGATTGTCGAGTCCGAGAAATCGTCACATTTCCATCTTCTAAAGGCTGTCTCAGAAATTCCAACACATCGCGGCGAAATTCCGTCAGTTCATCCAAGAATAAGACTCCTCGATGAGCCAGCGAGATCTCTCCAGGACGGGGAAACGTGCCACCCCCAACAAGTGCTGCACCCGAAGCCGAATGATGGGGACTGCGAAACGGACGAACCCCAATCAGCGATCCTTTCTCTTTGAGCAATCCCGCCACTGAGTGAACTTGAGTGACTTCCAGCGCTTCTTGAAATTCTAAGGGCGGCATAATTCCCGACAATCGACGCGCTAACATCGTCTTCCCGCTTCCAGGAGGTCCAACGAAGATTAAATTATGTCCACCCGCAGCCGCAATTTCTAACGCGCGACGGGCATGAGCTTGTCCTTTGACATCACGCAAATCAGGAGCCGAAAATTGCATTTCAGCAAGTTCAAGTTCGCCATCAATTCGAGCGGGAATGGTGTCGCTTGGATCATTCAAAAACGCTCCTACCTCTGATAAATGCTTGAATCCGTAAACGTTGAGATCCTTCACCACAGCGGCTTCTCGAACGTTATCGGCAGGGACGACTAAGTTGGAAATCCCAAGAGACTTCGCCGCCGCCGCGATCGCTAAAACTCCCGCAACCGGACGCAAACTACCATCCAAAGAAACTTCACCTAAAAATAAATACTCATCCAATCCTTCCATTTGGATTTGTCCCGCTGCCGCCAAAATTCCCACACTAATTGGCAGATCAAAACTAGGGCCTTCTTTTCTCAAATCTGCGGGGCTTAAATTAATCACAATTCGCCGCATCGGAAATGCAAATCCTGCATTTTTAATCGCAGTTTTGACTCGTTCCTTCGATTCTTGCACCTCAGCTCCAGGAAGACCCACCACCACGATCGCAGGCAATCCCCCCGCCACATCGACTTCGACTCCCACTTTTACCGCGTCGATGCCAACCAGGGACGCACTCCAAACTCGTGCCAACATATTTTTTCTGACTCATACTGTATCGGTAGCGTACCCAGAACAAGCGACTGATACAATAACAGCGCACGCATTCGACTAAGCTATATGAGCGACTCGAACGACACGATCTTTGGCAAGATTATTCGCAAAGAAATTCCGGCTGACATTGTTTACGAAGATGATCTAGCGCTGGCGTTTCGCGATGTGAACCCTCAAGCGCCTGTGCATATTTTGGTGATTCCTAAAAAGCCGATCGCCAAACTTGCCGATGCCGAATCGAACGATCACGCTTTGATGGGACATCTGCTACTTACGGTGAAACGAGTGGCAGAACAACAAGGATTAACCAACGGCTACCGAGTTGTTATCAATACAGGTGAAGATGGAGGTCAAACCGTGTATCATATGCACCTACATCTTTTGGGGGGTCGATCGATGGGATGGCCCCCCGGATAGAAGCGGTTTGCGCTACGATCGTACTAGCCCGAAATCGGAGGAAGAGCCACGGTTTACACACGCCCTTTAGCTCGATTGATCGAGCAATTACAGCACCTCCCTGGTGTTGGACCCAAATCAGCCCAACGGTTAGCACTGCACTTGATCAAACGCCCCGAAGAAGAAGTGAAAGCTTTAGCGATGGCGTTGATGGAAGCAAAGCTGCAAGTCGGGTACTGTTCTGTGTGCGGTCATTTGTCAGCCGAACCCGTTTGCGATATTTGTCGATCGCCTCAACGAGATACGAAAACGATTTGCGTAGTGGCTGATTCTCGTGATGTGATTGCGCTAGAGAAAACGCGGGAATATCGCGGCAAGTATCACGTTTTAGGCGGATTGATTTCACCGATCGATGGAATTGGACCGGAACAACTGAACATCAAGCAGCTTGTTCGTCGGGTAAGCCAACAGAAAGTTGAGGAAGTCATCTTAGCGATTAGTCCAAGCGTTGAAGGAGAAACTACGACGCTCTATATCGGGAGTTTGCTGAAGCCGTTTACTCGTGTGACTCGAATCGCATTCGGACTGCCGATGGGTGGCGATTTAGAGTATGCCGATGAAGTGACCTTGGCAAGAGCGCTCGAAGGCAGACGCGAATTAGAATGATCCTGCTCTATAGCAATCCTAAATCAGTGGTAAATCGCACGGTTGATCGTGCCCCCTAGCCCCCAAGCTTGGGGGAACAAGAGTCTTAGCCCCCAGAATTGGGGGTTTGGGGGCTTTCCCGAATTTCACAACTCAAAACGGATTGCGCTAGATTGCTACTGTTTTGTTAATTTTCACGATCGCCAATTTGATTCGAGCTTTGCGCTCCAAAAATGGCATCTGGATGAGCGTAGTATTTGTACTCCATCAAGTTGCCGAAAGGATCGACTAGGAAAAAGGTGCGGTGTTCGAGTGGAGTCCCTAGAAAGCGCTGTTTCGGTTGTTGGTAGAACTTTAATTGGTTCTGTTTGGCTCGATCGAGCAGTGCTTTCCAATCCGCTTCATCGGTGAAGACTAGCCCAAAGTGACGCGGATAAATGCCTTTCTGAGGTGTGATTTCATCTGGAGTAACGTGCGCGACGAGTTGATGACCGTACAAATTTAAGATTGCAGATTGATCATTTTCCCGTCCTAAACCACAGCCTAAACCGTCTACATAATAGACTTTCGCCGTGGGAATATCGCGGACGGGAAATGCTAAATGAAACAGCACTGAAGACATAATCAACGCCATAGAAGATGTCAAAATCAATTATGGCGAATTTTTTCTGTGAATTATGCCTCTAAATGCTTCAGACTGGCTGATTGCGATCGCGGTGAATACGGTTTTGCTTGGAGTGGCAGCGATCGTGCCGAAAAAACTTTTGACTCCAGGTGGATTGGCGAATGCTTGGATTCTCGGAGTCCTAGTCTGGGGCTGTCTGGGGTGGCAGGGCTATTTATTAGTCATGTTCTATTTCTTGGTTGGATCTGGTGTGACCTTTATTGGCAAGGATCAGAAAGAAGCGTTGGGAATTGCAGAAGCGCGATCGGGAGCCAGAGGAGCAGGAAATGTCTGGGGTTCGGCACTCGTTGGAACGATTTGTGCAGTTTTGGTCTTTGTGTTGACCAATCAGCAGATCGCGATCAATTTTATTCCCTTGCTGACATTAGGATTCGTTGCTAGTTTTTGCACAAAGCTATCCGATACTTGCGGAACCGAGATCGGAAAAGCGTATGGGCAGCGGACTTTTTTAATTACAACTTTGAAGCC
>JADEXW010001031.1 GCA_015206935.1 Pseudanabaenaceae cyanobacterium LEGE 13415
ATTCAGAGTTTAGACGCAACTATCCAGACACTAAGACAACTCTAGAAGTGGAATTAAGGATGAGAACTGATTAAACTCCTTGGTTAAATTCAGAGCCTATAGTTTCTCTGATAGGCTCTGAAAACTATGCTCTTGAGGTGGCATCCAAGCGCCTCTTAAGAAATTGAATATGTTTCTGAAATCTTTCTCTTACAATCTCGCTTTCTATTGGAAGCCTGCTTTCGATTATGTCGATTGCTACTTTATAGACTTCGGGAGTGAAAGAAATTTTTACATCACTTATGGGTCGAAAATCATCTGTAAAAATAGCCCAGTGCAGTCTGTACACACAGTTTGTAAGTTCATTTTCAAATCTAGTAAGCTTAGATAAGTCGGTTAGCAACTCCGCCTGAACTTCAGGACATCTTTCTAAAGCTTCTGCTCTAACGGTTCTGGCGCGTGTGCTACCCTCAGAATCGTACAACCAAGTTAGAGCAGTTCTGAGATTTGGGTCTGTAGGTTGCAAAATGGCTGCAAACTCATTGATATTTCGGTCGAGATTCTTTTGAGTTTGCTCGTTAGCTAGTCTCCCAAGACTTTGTTCATTCTCACACTGTGTTGATGAAATTTCAATAGGCCGATTTTGAACGTCATTAGTTGTTTTACAAGATGAAATAGTAGTGGTAATTGCGTTAAGAAGTTCCTGAAAGCCTGACTCAGTATGAATACCGGGAGTTAGAGAGTTCATATCTCGAAGAGTATCTATTAATTTATCGATAGTGCTGCGAATCTCAGTATATAGGTCAATGTCTTTGCGAAAGCTGGGTATATTAGCTGCTCCTACGGTTCTCATACCTTCCTCAAGCTCTCTAATTTGCTCTTCCCAGTGGCGAATGTATTTGAGCCGTTGAGCAGGCTTGTAGATGTTTGCATCTTCCAGAACAATCGGGAAAATTCGATCATAGAATTCGCCGTTCTTAGCAATTTCTACTAACTCAAACATACAATTCTCTGATTTTAAGTATTTCTCACTGACAATCACAATGATCGCTTTTCCACGACTAATCTCCTCCATAAATGCTTTGATTCGTCCTTTAAATCCTAAATCTCTTTTATCTCTAACAATCGTAAT
>JADEXW010001032.1 GCA_015206935.1 Pseudanabaenaceae cyanobacterium LEGE 13415
CATTAACGAACTTGCTCAAGTTGCGACTGTTTGCGAGTGAGAAACTCATTCCATAGTTCAAAAAATCGAACGATCGCGTCTCGCTCATTTGCCGCGTGAGAAGAAATAATGCTTGACCAAAGTTGACCCGTCTCGACCTGGAAGCGATCGCGTATCCACTGCAAAAACGTTTGAAATTCCTGCTCTTGCTCGGTAAGCGACACTCCTAATTCTCGGCGTGCGAAATAATAGCCATCTAGAAAAGCTTGAAGACTAAAAATCGAGTTTTGCCCAAGATACAGCGCAGGTCTCTTCTTGATCTTTGTAAGCAAATGATAAAAATTATCTGCCATAGTTCTCCTCGTTTAAAATTCAATCTCGGTAATTCTGAACGTTTCCCCTGTTTCTAGCAAAGGTGAGTACAGGTTTTGAATCCAGTCTGATCGATCAATTCCCTGAGTGTGAACATTATCAAAAACAAGTTTTTGCCCATCGACGAGGACTTCAATTCCTTCAGGATGACCTGTTGTTGCAATGAGTTCTCCGATACTGTCATCATAGATTCTGCCAAAGATGGGATCTTGAGATCCTGTATCTAGCTTAATATGTGTTCCAGCGATCCCTCTTTCAACTAAAAAAGCCTTGATTGCTCTCGCACAGGGAATACAGTCAAAGATGCCAAATGCTCTGGCAATTTGCCCAATCTGGATGTAATTAAGGTCATTTACGATTTAACATTTCTTGATTTTACGGTCTTTGCGATCGCGACTTTTCAAGTGGCTCGTTCCGTGTCAAACTACCGCATGGTTTGATCTTGGACTAGCAGATGAGCGATCAGATTGACGTACCAAAGAAAAAACGATCGACAATGCTCGACCTTGCTTTGGCGATCGTTTGGGTGTTGGCGTTGGGCGGCATTACCTTTTTTAATCAGTTGGGCAGCATCGGATTAGTGGATGAAACAGAGCCACTATTTGTTGAGGCGGCGCGACAGATGACGGTGACGGGAAATTGGATCACGCCGTACTTCAATCAGATGACGCGATTTGATAAGCCGCCATTGGTTTATTGGTTGATGGCGATCGGGTTTAAGACGATCGGGGTGGATGAATGGGCGGCTCGGTTGCCTTC
>JADEXW010001033.1 GCA_015206935.1 Pseudanabaenaceae cyanobacterium LEGE 13415
ACTTAGGAACGTTTGTGAAGTTTGGATCGCTCAACGATGACAAGTTCAAAAAGCAAGTCGAAGACATTCTGATCTATCGCACGACTTTCACTGAACCTGCAAAAGTTGAGGTTCAAACTCAAGAAGGCGATGTGTGGCAAGAAACTGCACAAAGCAATGCGGTAGACGGTAAAACTTTCACCACGCTGAAAGAGTATCTGGAGCGGAACAAAGAACGTCACGAAAATCGCGTGTTCTACTGCACTGATGAAGTGACTCAAGCAACCTATGTTCAGTTGCACGCCAGTCAGGGCTTAGAAGTTCTGTTCATGGATTCATTTATCGATAGTCACTTTGTCAGCTTCTTAGAGCGGGAATATTCACATATTAAATTCTCTCGTGTGGATTCTGAACTGGATGACACACTGATTGATAAAGACAAATCCGAGATTGTTGATCCGAACACCAATCAAACGCGCGGTGAACAGATCAAGTCATTGTTCCAAGCTGCACTCGGTAAGCCGAAATTAACGGTTCGGACTGAAGCATTGAAGGGCGATTCTGCGGCTCCTCCAGCGATGGTATTGTTACCGGAACATTTGCGTCGAATGCAGGAAATGAGTGCATTGTTACAACAACAAGCGATCGAGTTTCCTGAAGAGCATATTCTATTGGTCAACACTTCGCACCCGATGATTCAGAATTTGATGAATCTGAGTCAAGGAGCAGTGGTGACTGGGGATGCGTCGAATTCTCCATCGGCTGAACTGGCGAATATGATCTGTCATCATGTTTATGATTTAGCATTGATGGCTCAGAAGGGCTTTAATGCAGATGGCATGAAGGCGTTTGTTGAGCGATCGAACCAGGTGCTGACGAAATTGACGGAACGGGCTTTGAATTAGAGACAGCGTATCGAAGAGCAATTGCTCTGGACATACTGATAGATCCTGTTCTGATTCTCTAGAGGATCGCCCCCTAAATCCCCCATTCTGGGGGACTTTGAACAAGAAGAATTTCTTCAATTCCAAAGCGCTTTTCACCTTCAAAGTCCCCCAAATTTGGGGGATTTAGGGGGCACAAGCCGCCCGAACCGAAGCGACAAATCATTTGTGTATCGGTTTAGAGC
>JADEXW010000039.1 GCA_015206935.1 Pseudanabaenaceae cyanobacterium LEGE 13415
AAACTCATTCGCTTCGTCTTCAGATAGTCCCGTTTCTTGTAGCTTTTGAATCGCTTCTCGAATCAGATTCTTAAACCGAATTTCATTTTGTCGGGTTTCAGCACCCGCTACCACAGTCGGCATATAGATCGAAATACTCCAGCTTTTCGGCTGCTCGATCAATGCCTTCACTGCTTCAACTGTTAAAATGCTCACGAAAACCTCCAAGGAACTAAGATTGCTTCTGGTCGTTTTCTGTGGGGCGCTCAAACGCAGCTTCATTCACTGGAGTAACGTCCTGATCGTCACGGCTGAAATCCGGTTCAGTTGGGGTATCACCGGGATTCAGATCGATTTCACCATTCTGATTTGTATTCGGTTTTGTCGTGTTCGTGGTGTGACTGTTCGATCTCGCCATAATGTTTTCCTTAATACGGTGTATCTCTATTCAACTAACGTTCAAATAAGCGAAATCCATCGAAAGAATGGTCAATGTAAACTTTCGTATCTACCTCTAAGGTATCTTCCAAAGAAGCGAGATTCCCCCATTTACAGAGGGTAATTCAGACGATCGCGTTGCACAGTAGAAGCAACGAGCAGAAGACCCGTCCCATGATGCACCGATCTTTTCGACAACAATTTCACGCATTTCTAGATCAGTTCAAAACCGACTTATGGGAGTTCGGAAATTTGGCTTGGATTTTTGCCATTATCGATCGCTCCCTGACAGCTTTTAGAGATGGCTTTCCATCAGCAGTTGATCTAGTACAGATCTTTGTCGTGGCAGTGTTGGGATTTGGTTGGTTGATGCTGAGTCCGGCATCTGAAACAATGGCGCTAGATTTGTACAATCGCTTTCAACCTGTTTTCTCATTTGCACCTGCACCCCCGATACCGCCCTCGATCGAACGTTTACAGCGATTCGGCTACCAGCAAACCTTGTCGTGGCGTGGTTGGAAAGTGCATCATACTGTTTTTCCGAATCCAAGAAGCGAAGTTCCGATTATCTTTGTACATGGTTTTGGTGGCTCGATCGGACACTGGCGGCAAAATATGTCAGTGTTATCCAAGCATCACAGTGTCTATGCACTCGATCTGCTGGGATTTGGAGCATCAGAAAAGCCTGATATCAGTTACTCGATCGACCTTTGGACAGAGCAGCTTTATGAGTTCTGGCGCTCTTGTGTCGGTAAGCCTGTCATTCTAGTTGGAAACTCGATCGGTTCTCTGATTTGTGCGGTGAGTGCTGCGAAACACCCTGAAATGGTGCGCGGTGTAGCGATGATTAGCTTGCCAGATACCGCGAGTCATCATGAAATGATTCCAGCTAAGATTCGCCCGATCGTACAATTCATTCAAGATATTTTTACCTCTCGTTGGCTGTTGTATCCGTTGTTTTTCCTGCTTAGACATCCTCGAATTCTAAAACGTTGGGCATCAATGGCTTATGCAGGCAAAGAAGCAATCACCGATGAACTATTAGAAATTCTGTCGAAACCTGCGCGTGAACGGGGATCAGCGCGTGCCTTCTGCGGCATTCTTAAAGCGATGACACATCCGAAATTCAGCCCAAATGTGCGATCAATTCTCAGCAATATTCGCACCCCTGTACTATTACTTTGGGGCAAACAAGACCGAATGATCCCTGCCGCATCTGCGCGTCAATTCCTCAAGTACAATCCCAATCTAAAACTAGTCGAGCTAGACGATGCGGGACATTGCGCCCACGATGAATGTCCGGAGCGCGTCAATGCTGAACTGATGACCTGGATTCGTTCTGAGATTGTTCATTCATCTTCACGTCCTAAAGTCCTTCTACAATCCTAGAAAGCTGTAAAATCAAACTGATCTTTGGGTTCAGTTGAACCGATGTTTGGAGCGGGGAAATGGCGCTAATTGTTCAAAAGTATGGGGGAACTTCGGTCGGAACGGTCGAACGCATTCAGGCAGTGGCACAACGAGTTAAGAAAACCGTAGAAGCCGGAAATTCTGTGGTCGTGGTGGTTTCTGCAATGGGAAAGACCACCGATGGATTAGTCAAGCTGGCAACTGAAATTTCTCCGACTCCCAATCGGCGCGAGATGGATATGCTACTTTCGACTGGGGAACAAGTGTCGATCGCGCTTTTAAGCATGGCACTCCAAGAAGCTGGACAACCCGCAATTTCTCTGACGGGCGCTCAAGTTGGCATCCTCACCGAATCGCATCATACCCGCGCTCGAATTCTGAAAATTGAAACTGATCGATTAGAACGCCATTTACAACGTGGTGAAGTGGTCGTTGTGGCTGGTTTCCAGGGAGTCAATAGCACCGAAGATTGGGACATCACCACACTCGGACGCGGTGGTTCGGATACCTCAGCGGTCGCACTAGCAGCGGCGTTAAAAGCGGACTTCTGCGAAATTTATACCGATGTTCCAGGTATTCTCACGGCTGATCCTCGGTTAGTTGAAGACGCTCAACTCATGAGTGAGATTACCTGCGATGAAATGCTAGAGCTTGCTAGCTTAGGGGCGAAGGTGCTGCATCCTCGTGCCGTTGAAATTGCGCGGAACTATGGAATGCCCTTAGTGGTTCGATCGAGTTGGACGGACGATCCGGGAACTTGGGTACGTTCTCCCAAACCTTTACCTCGACCGCTCGAAGGTTTGGAAATTGCGCGTCCAGTCGATGCAGTAGAATTCGATACGGATCAAGCGAAAGTTGCTTTGCTACGAGTGCCCGATCGACCCGGTGTTGCGGCTCGATTGTTTGGTGAAATTGCTTCTCAAAAGCTCGATGTGGATCTGATTATTCAATCGATTCACGAAGGCAATACAAACGATATTGCATTTACCGTTGTCAAAAATTCTTTAGGGCGTGCAGAAGCAGTTGCAAATGCAATCATTCCCGCACTAACCGCAGGATATCCGATTGCGCCTGAACTTGCTCCCGATGTGATGATTCAGCAAAAGATTGCCAAAATCACGATCGCTGGTGCAGGTATGATCGGTCGTCCAGGTGTTGCAGCTCAAATGTTCTCTACCTTAGCGGATGCGGGTATTAACATTCAGATGATCTCGACTTCTGAAGTAAAAGTGAGTTGCGTTGTGGATGAAGCAGACTGCGATCGAGCCATTGCCACGCTCTGTGAAGCCTTCGATGTGTCTCAATCAGGTGTGAAAACTCAAGACGCGATCGTGCCTAGTGCCGCAGCGGTTCGAGGAGTTGCATTAGATCTGAAACAAGCGCAGGTAGCAGTTCGACATATTCCCGATCGACCGGGTATGGCGGCGAAGATTTTCCAACTCCTAGCAAGTCATAGCATCAGCGTGGATATGATCATTCAGTCGCAGCGGTGTCGCATGATTGATGGGGTGATGACACGCGATATTGCGTTTACGGTGGCACAAATGGATGCGGAAGGTGCGAGACAAGCATTGGAAGCGGCGCGATCGGAGATCGGATACGGGGAAGTCGTCGTGGATAGTGCGATCGCAAAAGTGAGCATTGTTGGCTCTGGGATGGTTGGACAGCCTGGAATCGCGGCTCGAATGTTCGAGGCATTGTATAAGCACTCGATTAACATTCAGATGATTGCAACTTCTGAGATTAAGGTGAGTTGTGTGGTGGCAGAAGATCAAGGTGTGGTAGCCCTTCAGGCAATTCATGCTGCGTTTGAACTTGCAGGATCTCAACGCATTCAGGTCTCAGTTTAAGAGGGTGTTTGAAAATGCCCAGAGCCGCCCCCCAACCCCCAATTCCTACTGTTTATACACATCTCTTTCTCACTGCGTTTCAGTCGTCTTCAGCCCCCTAAATCCCCCAAAATTGGGGGACTTTGAAGCTGGAATCTTACCTCTTAGTCCCCCAGAATTGGGGGATTTAGGGGGCATTAGCCGATTTAACCGTAGCGAAAAGACTTATGTATACACGGTAGCAACCCCCAATTCTGGGGCAGCAAGAGTCTTAAGCCGCCAGAATTGGGGGTTGGAGGGCGATCTCGGAGTATCCTAACTGGAGTCAGTACTGCTATATATGTTCATCCCACTTAGAAAGCCCTCCAGGAGCAATCTTGGAGGGCTTGAACCTTACGTCACTTTACCAAACTCAGAACATTAGACCTTACGAGTAGACGCATCATCAATCACAGGACGACCTTGAGTATCGATATCCAGCTCTTCACGGCGGATTTGCTCTTCAGAGCTAACGATATCTTGATCAACCACTTTCTTGACGCGGACTTCTTCACGTACGAATGCTTCCTTGTGAATGTCCGGAGTTTCTTCATAGACTTCCATGCGAGCCACTTGACCTTCATGGAAGGCATCTTCGCCCACTGGAACTGCCGTCATGTCAGTTGGAGCCACACGCTCAACAACGACGCGCTCTTTCTCGATCGGTACAGACACGCGAGCCGTTTCGGTCTCAACATGCTTACCCACCGTGACTTCACCCGCTTTCATGCGGCGCTTATTCGCAATCAGGCGCTCTTCGTACAAGCGAATGCGATCGTCATGTTGATCCATCTTGTACAAGTCGCGATCCATCTCATAGTTATAGTTACTTTCGGTATAGGTCGGAGCCGCTGCTGCTGCACCCGTTTCCACACCACTCATAGAAATATCAGCACCCGTCGAAGAACCCGTGTAAGCCGCTCCACCCGCATCCAAAGCAGCCGAGCTTTCCAGCGGTGCAGTGGTGTAAGGATCAGCCGCCATTCCCGATGCAGCACCCGTGGTCATACCAGAGCGATAAACGTTCCGGACTTGCTCTTCACCGTGGTAATCCATTTTCAGATCGTCGGTGAACTCAGGCAATTGTTCTACTTGAGATTTCGTCAAACCGTTTGCATAGACGCGACGAGCATTGTAATCGATTTGAGCGCGACCGATCGGCAGCAAGACTTTCTTACCGAAGATCCAAGCGCCCGTGCTAATCACGAGATAGCGGAAGCGTCCTTCTTCGTCAACGAGAACATCGTTCACAGAACCGATCTTGTCGTCGCCGCTGTACAGATCCAAATCCTTCACATCATCGCCATCAAAATGGTTACGATAATCGGGATCGAAATCTTTAATTCTGTATAAAGCCATCTTTTTATCTCCAAGTTTGGTGACACTTTTAGATTAGAAAGTTAATTTTTCTTTTCCATCTTTCTAATGACCGACTCGACTCTTTCTAATGAGAGAAATCCGCTAAAATTAATTTCTTTGAATTCGAGAAAAACAAATATTTTCTAATGAGAGATCAAGACTGGTTAAACTTAATCAAAAAAGAAAAAGCGATCGCAATTCTTCGCGCTCCGAATATCAAAATTGCAACTCAGTTAGCAAAGACAACAATCGAGGGCGGAATGTCTGTACTCGAAGTTTCCTGGAATAGCAATGATGCTGCCAAATTAGTTGAGCATTTAAGAGCAGTGTTTCCCCATTGCACGATCGGGGTTGGCACAATTCTTTCGGTTGCCGATCTGAAGAATGCGATCGCAGCAGGCGCACAATTCGCATTTATGCCGCATACCGATTTTGATTTAATCGCGATCGCGAAACGCAAAGAAGTTCCAATCATTCCCGGTGCGTTAACTCCGACTGAAATTGTGACTGCTTGGAGGGCAAAAGCATCTTGCGTCAAAGTGTTTCCCATTCAATCGGTTGGGTATGGGGAATATCTTCGGGCAATCAAAGCACCATTAAGAGAAATTCCGCTGATTCCAACTGGGGGAGTGACAATTGAGAATGCTCATTCTTTGATTCAATCCGGTGCGATCGCAGTTGGAATTGGCGGGAGTTTATTTACGAAAGATGCGATCGCATCAGAAAATTGGTCACTGATTCAGCAACAGATTCAAACCTTAAGGAGCCGCTTACAAGTCGTTTGATGTTCCAATCAGGCTTTGGGCAGAAAACGCGATCGACAAACCTCGATCGTGTCACAATCCGTCACAATGGCTATAGGGAACTCACAGGATAACCAGGCATGGACATTAAGCATGGATTTGTTGGCGCGATCGGGAACACTCCATTGATTCGCCTCAATAGTTTTAGCGATGAAACCGGATGTGAAATTCTTGGTAAAGCAGAATTCTTAAATCCTGGTGGCTCTGTTAAAGATCGAGCCGCTCTCTACATTATTGAAGATGCAGAACGCCAAGGATTACTCAAACCGGGTGGAACGGTTGTTGAAGGAACCGCAGGCAATACGGGAATTGGACTGGCTCACATTTGTAATGCAAAAGGCTACAAATGTCTGATCATTATTCCTGAAACGCAGTCTCAAGAGAAGATTGATCTGCTTCGGACGTTGGGCGCAGAAGTTCGGACTGTTCCTGCGGTTCCTTACAAAGATCCGAATAACTATGTGAGATTGTCTGGCAGAATCGCCTCTGAAATGGAGAATGCAATCTGGGCGAATCAGTTTGATAACTTGGCAAATCGTCGCGCTCATTATGAAACTACTGCGGCAGAAATGTGGGCGCAGACAGAAGGAAAAATTGATGCTTGGACAACCGCAACCGGAACCGGAGGAACCTATGCGGGTGTTGCAATGTACTTCAAAGAAAAGAATCCGAATATTAAATGTGTTCTGGCTGATCCGATGGGAAGTGCCCTTTATAGCTATGTCAAAACTGGAGAAACCAAATCAGAAGGAAGCTCCATCACTGAGGGAATTGGAAACAGCCGAGTCACTGCAAATATGGAAGGCGCACCTGCGGATGATGCGATTCGGGTAGACGATCGAGAAGCGCTACGAGTGTTATACCAACTCCTCGAAAAAGATGGATTGTTCTTAGGTGGATCAGTCGGAATCAATGTTGCAGCGGCAGTTGCACTGGCGAAACAAATGGGTTCTGGACATACGATCGTTACCATTCTCTGCGATGGTGGCAGTCGTTATCAATCGAAGTTATACAACCGCGAATGGTTAGCGGCGAAGGGACTATTACCCAATTAGTCATGACTACGGTGCGAATTTGTCAGCACAATGCTTGCCGAAAACAGGGTGCAGCGAAAGTTCTAAAAGCTTTTCAAACGCTTGCACCCGATGGAGTCTCGATCGAGCCTTGTCAGTGTCTGGGTCAATGTGGCAATGGCTCGATGGTAGTCGTAATACCGGATGAAATTTGGTATTGTCGCGTTTTGCCTGAAGAAGTGGCGGCGATCGTCGATCGACATTTAATCCACGGTCAACCGATCAAAGCCATGCTCTACCGCAAATTTCATTCAGAGCAGAATTAAGAAAGTCGCGTGAAGATAAGATCCCAACGAAAATTACTTTGTTCATTGCGTTATTCCGCCCCGGAATGAATTCGGGGCTAACAGAACAAAGTCCACTAAAGGGGACTGAGGTACTCCTAATTCAGACTCTTCAGTCCCCTTCAGTGGACTTCGCACCGTTAGCCCGAACTTCCAGTTCAGGGCGGGTCAGTGCAACGAACGGCAGGATTCTATTAATTAACAGATCCCTAAGGCGATTTGTAGCTCTGAAGCGTAGCGAATTCTATTCGCCAGGGCATCGAAGAATTGCATGTTTGAACTAATTCCGTGATATCACGAACCGTTTAACTGCACCAGAATCTCAAATCTTCGGCATAATGAACAAGCTGTTTTGAATCAACTTATGGATCGCTCTCTACCGCTAACAAAATTTCCAGTCTCTTGGACATTAGTGCTTGTCATCACAATGGCGCTGTTGTTCAACACGCCGATCGCTCGAACTGCAAAACCCTTGAGCGAACTCAAAATCACTTTACAAGTCTCAGAATCGACTGCCAATGGAGGTCGATCGCGTCGTTGGCTCACGCTGCCACTTTTGGGATAGTAGAATCGAACAGCACTGAATTTTTTCGGGCTGTATGCCTTATCGCTATCTTCTGTTCTACAAACCGTATAACGTGCTGAGTCAGTTCACCAACGATTCACCGACTGAGAGAGTGACCTTAAAAGACTTCATTCCGGTTCCGAATGTCTATCCGGTTGGACGACTTGATCATGATAGTGAAGGCTTAATGCTGCTCACTGACAATGGACAACTGCAACACCGACTCAGCGATCCGAAATTTCACCATAGTAAAACCTATTGGGTACAAGTCGAGAACATTCCGACAGAAAGCGCGATCGCACAATTACGAAAGGGTGTCACGATTCAGAACTATCGCACTCGAAGCGCGATCGTCGATCGACTGGCTGAACCCGACTTGCCGCCGCGTGATCCACCGATTCGATTCCGCAAAAACATTCCCACCGCTTGGCTAGAAATTACCTTAACTGAAGGGAAGAATCGCCAAGTCCGCAGAATGACCGCAGCAGTCGGATTTCCGACGCTTCGATTAGTCAGAGTTGCGATCGGTAAACTGCAATTAACGGGATTATCCCCAGGACAATGGCGGGATTTAACCGATGAAGAAATTCGATCGCTTAAGCCATAGTCTTTTCTAACAGCAGCAGAACTTTAGAGTAGGACATCCTCGGAGTTGCCCCCAAACCCCCAATGCTGCTTGCTCAAGACTCTTGCTCCCCCAAACTTGGGGGCTGGGGGGCTGCCCTCACTGAAGTAGGGACTGCCATAACAGCAGAGCAGGGAACATCTTCTGTATAATGAGCTAACAGAACGGATTCGGCGCTGAGTGTCTTTTGCGGCAAATAACTCATGAGCAAACCTGTAGTCATCTGTGTCGATGATGAGCCTCTAGTTCTAGAAAGCCTCAAGATTGAGTTAAAGCGTGTCCTCGGAGATGCTTGCTTGATCGAGACCGCAGAAGGTAGCGAAGAAGCGCTAGAAATTTTTGATGAACTTCAGAATAGTAACGAATACGAAGTTGCCTTAGTGCTAGCAGACTATATTATGCCAGGACTAAAGGGTGATGAATTACTAGAACGGATTCACGATCGCTCTCCGCAAACGTTGAATATCATGATCAGTGGACAAGCGGATCTAGAAGCAGTGAGTCATGCGCTCCGAAGTGCCCGGTTATATCGATACATTTCTAAACCTTGGACACCGGAAGACATCAATTTAACGATCGTTGAAGCGGTTCAGCGCTATCTCCAAGAGCGTAAACTCGAAACTCAAGCAGAGCAATTGTCTTCTCTCAATCAATCGCTAGAAGTGCAGATTCAGGCAAGAACTCAGGAACTCGAACAGAAAATGCGCGAATTGGAGCGACTGAGCCACTTAAAAGATGAATTTCTCCACGCAGTCACGCACGATTTGAGAACGCCTCTGATGGGTAGTCTTCTAGTCTTTCGACGCTTACATAAGCAAGACTGTGACCCGGTCGAACTATCACGCACAATAATCGATCGTATGATCGAAAGTAATCAACGACAACTGAAACTGTTAGATTCTTTGCTTGCCGTTCAACTCAGTGAGCATGGATTTACGTTGTCCTGTGAATCGATCGATCTGGCAAAGCTCGTTCATGAAATTGAATTCGATTTAGAGCCAATCTTGTCAGAGAATCGAGTCACGATCGAGCATTCCATCCCGTCTGAGCTACCTCTAATTTGTGCAGATGTAATTCAATTGAGACGGGTCTTTGAGAACCTGATCACGAATGCAATTAAGCACAATCCGCCCGGAATTACAGTAAACATTAGTGCAACGGTTGAGCATCAGACTTTGATGTGCAGAGTTGAAGATAATGGAACTGGTATTCCTGAGCAAGAGTGTGAATTGATGTTTGAGCGCTATCAGCAAGGGAGCCGCGCCCGTCGATCGCTCGGTGTTGGACTGGGATTGTATCTATGTCGGCAAATCATTCAAGCTCATGGGGGACAAATTGGAGTTGTCAGTGGTTTGAATCAAGGCGCAAAGTTCTGGTTTACTCTGCCAATCTATGAAACATCCTCGACTTAGTACGGTTCTGATTGTTGCGTTTATTGTACAGATTGCAAGTACAGTCGGACTTGTAAGCTACTTTTCTTATCGGAATAGTCAGCGATCGGTGCATGATCTCGCGACGCAATTGATGAATGAAAAGAGCGATCGTATTCAGACTTATCTAAAAACCTATACTGAAACACCGCCGTTAGTGACACAATTGAATACGAATGCAATTCAGAGCGGTTATCTTCAACTGAATACCTTAAATCGCTGGAATGTGTATCTCTTTCAGCAAAGTCAGCAATTTGAGACATTAGCTTATGTGTATTTTGGCTCAACTCAAGGTGAGTATGTTGAGTTTCGATCGTTTGGCGATCGACAATTTAAGTACAGCGATCGACAAGGTAACAAGCTTCAACCTGTAAAAATCTTTGATACCAACACTCAAGGTAAACCAGAGCGCTTTAATTCTCACCGTGTGTTTGATCCGCGTACTCGTCCTTGGTACAAGACAGCGATTCAAACAGGTCAACCGACTTGGACAAACATCTATACTTTCACTGATAATCCTCCAACTTTGGGAATTAGCTTTGTTCGTCCCTACTATAAAAATCAACAGCTACGAGGTGTACTAGGAGCCGATTTTGTTCTACCGGGTATCAATGATTTTCTAAAGCAGATTCAACCGAATGAAGCGAGTCGAGTGTTTATTATTGAGCGGAATGGAAAGCTAGTTGCTTCTTCTACGAACCAATCACCATTTGATAATAAACGTCAGAGACTCAATGCGATCTCACTGTCTGATCCACTCATTCGCAGCACTGCTCAACAATTACAGCAATCTTTTAGTAATTTAGAAGCAATTCGCGATCGACAAGAGCTAGAGTTTGACTTTAATCAACACTCCCATATTGTTGAAGTGACTCCTGTTACGGATGCGTATGGATTAGATTGGCTAATTGTTCTAGTTACGCCCCAATCGAGCTTCATGGCGCGAATTGAAGCCAACAATCGAACGACTGCAATTTTGTCTTTGATTGCACTAGTTGCTTCTGTTGTAACTAGCACGTTGTTGGCGCGATGGTTATCTCGTCCTGTAAAGCGCCTGAGTGATGCGAGTCAGGATATGGCTAAAGGAAACTACGAACAGGCAGTTACAATTCGCGGGAGTCAAGAGATTGTTAAGTTAGCTCGATCGTTCAATTTGATGAGTCAAGAAATTCAGCGATCGCATCAAGAACTAGAGGAATATGCTCGATCGCTTGAAGCTAAGGTTAAAGAACGAACTCAACAGCTTGAACAAGAAGTTGAAGAACGCCAACGCACGAATGCCGAGCTAGAAGCGGTTTTTAGTGCAATGGATCAATTGATCTTTGTGTTCGATCGAGAGGGCAGACATCTAAAAATCCCTGCGAGTCGTGCAACTCACATTCTGTACAAACCGTTAGAAGGTCGCATTGGACGAACTTTACATGATGTGTTTCCACAAGACATTGCAGATCACTTTCTCAAGCATATTTGGCAAGCACTAGAAACGCGATCGACCATTGATATCGAATACACACTAAATGTTGAAGGACACCAAATCTGGTCAGATGCTAGCATTTCACCGATTGATGATAAAACAGTTATCTGGGTTTCGAGAGATGTCACCGATCGCAAACACGCAGAACAGCAACTAAAACAAAGTCACGATGAACTAAAGCAAACCTTAGATGAACTACGATCGACACAAGCAAAACTAATCGAATCTGAGAAACTGGCGGCGCTTGGTCAACTGGTAGCGGGTGTTGCTCATGAAATGAATACCCCATTGGGAGCAATGCGATCGTCAATTGAAACTGTTTCGCACTTCATGGAACACGATCTTGAAGCTCTGCAAACTCTACCATTGAACTATCAAAAAGATTTTTCTGCTTTAATGCACCGTTCTAATGAAACGGCTCCAACCTTATCACAGCTATCAAGTCGAGAAAAGCGACAGCTAAAACGTGCTTTAACCAGAGAGCTAGATCAACACCAAATTAGTCCCGCAGATTCGATCGCAGATACTTTAATTGATATTGGTGTTATCGATCGTATTGAACCTTTCCTTGCATTGCTCAAAGATCCCAATCGCGATGTCATTCTCACTACTGCTTATCAATTCACCAGTGTTCAGCGCAGTGTGCAAACTTTATCGATCGCATCCAATCAGGCAGCTCATGTGGTTCGCGCTCTAAAAACTTATGCTCGTCAAAACGCTGAAACAAAACCTGTAAAAGCAAGTGTGATTGATGGAATTGAAACTGCTTTAACACTTTATCGCAATCAACTAAAGCGCGGAGTCGAAGTGATTCAGCACTATGATGATGTTCCTGCGATCGAGTGCTACGCGGATGAACTGAATCAGGTGTGGATGAATCTCATTCACAATGCCATTCAAGCAATGAACTATCAAGGACAATTAACGATCGCAGTTCATTCCGAAATCGATCAAATCAAAGTTGAAATCACAGACACCGGAGCCGGAATTCCACCAGAAATTCAAGCGCGAATTTTCTCGCCCTTCTTCACCACCAAACCAATGGGAGAAGGAAACGGCTTAGGATTATCGATCGTTCAACAAGTCATCGACAAACATCATGGCTCAATTCGCTTTGAAACTGTACCAGGGCATACCGTTTTTAGGGTTTCACTGCCAATTTCCCTCGACTCCTGAATTTTTCTGATAAAAAGTGTGGACAATTCGGTATTACGCTTGTAGTATGTGATCAGCAGAATTTTACTGAGGACTATGACTCGTCTCATCTCGTCGCGCCATTTCAACCCGTCACCCTCGCACAGACTCCTGTGTGCGGCGTTGTCGCGGTTATGGATGGTCGCAGGGATTGGACTGAGCGGACAAGCGATTCAGAGCGATCGTGCAGTCAAGATCTATAGCCATGAAGACGAGAAATTTAATCTAGGCAACACAAATAGCGGGTGGTGTTACCGTCTGACACCAATTTGAAGCAGCACATCAGGCTACAGAGTTCTGATAACCCCCGCTCAAAGGACTGAGACGGGGGTTCATTTTTTGCCAATTTCAGCAGGAGCAACGCATGTTAAAGCTCACCTACACCGAATTTGGACTGCACTTGGAGCGCGTCACGATCGCTCTGGAAACATTGATTTCTCAAAGAGTCGTCTTAGCACTGCGAACCGGACAAACACTGCATGTCGAGCCGAGCCGAGCCGCGTTTTTATTGTCGATCGAGGTTCCCGGTTTTAACGAATTAGAAAAAACAATCCGGTTAGAGCGCGTCGCATCGGTGTCGATCGCTCCGGTGGATGATCAGTTTGTCGAAGTCAGCGTTCAAGGTCATTGGGTGGCTGATTCGGCTGAGGCTCACTCTGGCATGTTCGTCACGATGTTAGGCGATCGAACAGAGTTCTTCGTCTACAAACTGTGGGAAGCAACTCAGTTACAAGCATCACCGCTTGTGTGACACACTTCCACGAATTCAACCCACTCAAAACATCGTCGCTAAACTCAGCCAGCGAGTGACATTTTCAGGCAAATCCGTATTCAGCCGTAAAGGTAAATCCGGCTTCGAGAGCGATCGAGCATACTCCGGAGTCAAAAACGGCTGATAAGTTTTCGCCTCAGAAGTCGCTTGCTGAACAAATGCCAAACTCACACCTTGTAACAATCGGCGCAGGGGTTCAACTTCTGCGCCTCGACGCTCTTTGACTAATGTGCCTTGTGCGATCGTGCCTGAGAAATTTCCAGGATCGCTGACACTCAAATGAGTCGTCCCGATCGCGGTTAACAGATACTTCGGAGTCGGTAATTGTAAAAATGGCTGGAGTTGTTGACTAAATGCAGGTGCTAGAGTGTCATCAGTGCTGGTCAAAATCAAAGTCGGAGTCGCAACCGACTTCAAGCCTGATTTACCAAAGATTTGCCCGATCGCTGGATTGAGCGCGATCGCTTGCACGACTCTAGAATCTCGCAAACTCAAACGATTTCTGGGTTGCTCGATTGCTGCACACTGGAGCCAATCTGCTGGTACTCGATCAAGCAATCCACTGTTACGACAAAATTCCCGTAGTTCATCAAACCTCAGTTCTGCTCCCGCCAGTGCTAATGCTTCAAAGCCACCGAGTGAATGTCCAATCACTGAGACTTTTCGAGCATTGAGCTTGCCTTGAAGTTCTCCAGGCTGTTGATTTAAGCGCTCGAATTGATCCAATAGAAAACTAATATCTTTGGGTCGATCGACAAACTCACTGGCTGGAACCAATCGCTCCAAATTCAGGGACGAGAGCGTTCGATTGCGTCCAACAAACGGATGCTCGATCGCGGCGACCGTGACTCCGTGTGAAGCTAAGTGTCGCGCTAAGTAAGCTAAAAATTTCCGATTCGCCTCAAATCCAGGTACAAGAACGACTAGAGGCGCATCGGGTTTAGTCGAAGCACTCCAGTAGAGATCAACCGGCAATCGTCGATCGCGTTGAGCATCATAAAACGAATAAAACAATTCTTGAACCGTTTGCGATCCCGCAACTGAGGGATCGAACGAAGCCCGGAACGTTGAATTGCCAGTACTCAAACTGCGCTCCAACAGCGATCGAATTCCTTGCGTTTTCCAGTACGAAAAATTCAATTGTGAGGCGATCCCCACCGCTTGAGTGACATCGATCGTTACCGTATCTTGAGGAATCGCTCGAAGGACACTAATGGCATCAAGTCCATTTGCCTGTCGTGCCGCCAGCCAAAATCCTGCCTGTAACGTTTCCAAGCTTAATTCTGGTGCGGCTTGTCGAATTGAATTGAGAACTTGCCGACCGGATGGCGACTTCAGCAAATCTTCGACAATTTGCGTTCCTAAATTCGGATCAAGTTCAAGGCGACTCGTCAATGCGCGTCGCAACTCCGGAGTTAACACTGCCGAATACAGTTGAAGTGAAGATGGAACATCTCCTGTTTTGGCAAATTGTTCTAAATCCGAAACCGCGATCGACTGTTCAAATGGGCCAAGCCGCAAATTTAACTTTTCTGCTGCGACGCTGGGAGATGCACCTGTGAAAGCAAGCGCAACTCCGGTTAAGAACCCACAGCCGATCGTTTTCCAAGGAAAATCTCGCTTCACCGTAAAAAATCCTGTAAAACTTTCAATCAAAACGAGGTGCGACACTCGGCTGCACCCCGTCTTCTGTCTACTTCGATTGTAAAGTTGACGTTAATTCTCTAACCGAGTTCCCTAAAATCTCTCGTTAGTCTCGTGCTGTCCGAATCCAAGCTTGTTGGGGACGAGTCAAGAACCTTAAATAAACCGGAATTTTCCACACTATATAAAATGGAATCGCCAGCAATTCTTTCAAAGGCAAATCTTTTCGTCCAAACTTACTCCAAGCTGCGAGAACGGTCGCGATTAAGCACGTTCCCGCTACGATCGCGAAAATTCCCGCGATCCAAAACCCAGTGAATACTCCCCAAAGAAGTGCGATCGCGCTCACGCCCATCCAACTCATCACAAATAAAGACAGCGGCGGTACGCTCAATTCGATCGCGAGTACGATCGCGGCAAGACTGAGTTTCTTGATCGCAGCTTTAATCAAAGCAGGGACGTACAGCAAAATCGACTGTAAATGCCCATGTTCCCATCGAGTCCGCTGGCTCTGAGTCGCACTCTGTTGTTGCGGCAACGTTCCAATCACTTGCACCGCTGGACAGTAAACAGGTGGATATCCTGCGATCGTCAAATCCACACTCAGCTTCATGTCTTCTACTAAATGACCGCTGGCAAAATTCACGGCTTGAATCGTCGCCCAAGGAAATGCCATCCCTGTCCCGGTCAATAAACATGGTAATCCCAATCGCCAAAGTCCCAACGGTCGCACCAAGTTCTTCATGGTGAATGCGAACGCTGAAACAGAATCTTTCGCGCTCGGTTGGGCAGGCTTCTGCATTAAATAAGTAGCTTGAACGGGACGGTTCTGCTCGATTGCCGTCTGGGTTAATGTTGCGATCGCAGCCGGTTCAATCCGACAATCCGCATCAATCACAATCACCACATCAGGCGGCTCATCTGCCAAATATCTCAGCCCATAATCTAAAGCGTAACCTTTCCCTCGCTGCGTCAAATCTTCGCGTTCTAAAACGATCGCGCCTTGCTGTCGAGCAATTTCCGCTGTCGCATCCGTACAATTATCCGCCACTACAATTAAGCGATCGCCAGATTGCAACTGCGGCACAATATCTGACAAGGTAATCTCCAATCCTGCTTCTTCGTTGTGCGCTGGAATCAAAACGGCAATTCGCTCTGTTTCTCTGTTCTTGCCGCCTTGAGGGTTTGAACGATCAGCAATGAGAGCGAAGACGGTTTCTAATCCTGTCCAAATACTCCATCCGAGAAGAACTCCGACCAGTCCTGTCAAAGATGCACTGAATATCCACATGAAAATCTGAATTGCTCTTATTTGGGAGTTATGCGAAATTCTTTCACAGTTTCTTAAGTTGCAACAGTGCCTTAAGGCAGGTGTCGCACACGAAAAAACGCGATCGCACTGAAATACGATCGCGCAATTTCCTCTTTATCTACTGGGATTGGGGCTACTTCGTCAACAAGGAACGGATGCGATCGCCGCGTTCAGCTCGATCCGCAACTTGTTCGCGTGGACTGGTGTAGTAGAAGTAGCTGTCCGGTTCGTACCGCACATTCACACCGTTTGCCACAAGTCCAAGGATATTCGGCTCTGAGCGATCGAGCAGCGATTTGGCTGCTGCGACACTGGCTGCATCTGCCACACCCGGACGAACCG
>JADEXW010001034.1 GCA_015206935.1 Pseudanabaenaceae cyanobacterium LEGE 13415
TCGCTCGTACTGTCTTACAAAACCCAAACTTTCTCATTCTCGATGAAGCGACCAGTGCGCTCGATTTACACAGTGAGCGTCAAGTCTGTCAGAACTTAATGGCGGCATTTCGAGGTCGTACCGTGTTTTTCATTACTCATCGTTTGGCGACAATTCGCAATGCGGATGTGATTTTGATGATGGACAAAGGCACGATCGCGGAACAGGGAACGCACGCGGAACTGATGGAATTGAAGGGGCAGTACTACTGTCTGTATCAGCAACAAGACGCACAAGGCTAAGGAGGCGACATGACCCTGAGTAATCCATCCCCGGAATCTCGTCCAGAAGCCGCTGATGCACCGAAATTACCACCGTTACCGAAACCTCGGCAACCTGAATACGAGCATCCAACCGTCGTGCAGCAATCAAAGTCGTGGTCGCGAGCGATTTTGTGGACGTTGATGAGCGTGGCGATCGTCGGGGTGGGTTGGGCAAGTGTCGCTCAAATCGAAGAAGCGATTCCGGCTCAAGGAAAGCTCGAACCCGAAGGCGCAGTAAAAGAGGTGCAAGTCCCGGTCAACGGTGTCGTGAAGACGGTTCATGTTCAAGACGGACAGCGCGTAAAACCGGGAGATTTACTATTAACGCTTGACCCCAACACCCCAAAAGCGCAGGAAACCTCGCTGAAAGCGGTGCGGAATGTCTTGCTTCAAGAGAATCAGTACTACCAAGATGAACTGAATGGACAGGTTGCCGCACCAAAGACGGCGATTCCAGCACAGATGTTAAGTCTCACCAAAAGTCGGCAGGCATTGATCGCAGAACGACAGTTTGTGCGATCGCAGTTAGACGGCACGATCGCGGGACTCGATGCAACCCAACTCGAACGATTAGAGTCGAATCAAGCAGAATTAGAAAGTCGGGCAACCACCACGAAGCTCGAAGGCGCACAGTTCGATCGGCAATTAGCTCAAACCCAAGTGCGGTTGCAAGCCGCAGAGAAAACGTTGGCAGTGAATGAAAAGATTCTCAACAACATTACCGCACTCGCACAATCCGGTGGCATTTCTCAGATTCAATTTCTTGAGCAGCAGCAAAAAGTCGATAACAATCGGGAGGAAATTG
>JADEXW010001035.1 GCA_015206935.1 Pseudanabaenaceae cyanobacterium LEGE 13415
GTTTCTTATTTGGTAATAACACCAGTGAAAACCCGCTCCGAGCTTCGAGCAACATCACATTGAAGAAAGGAACAGACGTTGAAGAATACGTCGAGAAAGTAAACCGAGAATTTCAGAGGCTCAATCTAGTTGATATTCTTCTGCGTCTCAGTCCGGGACAAGTTCGAGGCTTGATTCTAAATAACTCTCCGGTTCGAGGAGCAGAAATCGATGTCATTCTACAAGGTCAAAACGCTGATCAACTCGAAGCCGCAGGGCGACAAGTACTAGGCGCACTCTCGCAAGCAACTTTAGCGCGATACCGTCCAGATGCGGATCAACGTCAGCCCGAAATTCAGATCGAACGCGATCGAGAACGATCGGCGGCTCTGGGATTGAATACGCTTGCGGTCGGGGAAACCATTCAAACTGCGATCGAGGGAACGGTTCCAACGCAAATCCAACGCGGAAACCGATTAGTCGATGTCCGAGTGGAATTGAACGAAGAAGCCATTCAAAATGCTTCCCAAGTCGAACGCATTCCCTTGTTTACTAGTGATAATCAACTCGTTCGTCTGAGCGATGTTGCAACCATTCGGACGGGACAAGCACCGGGACAAATTCAGCGAATCAATCAGCGGCAAGTGTTTCAAATTGCTGGAACTTTGAACCAAGGAGCAAGTTTAGGAAATGCTTTGGCGGAAGTCGATCGTATTTTCCAAAACATTCAGCTTCCAGAAGGTGTTTCCCGTTTGCCGAGTAGTGCCGCCGAAAGTAACCAACAATTGCAAGAAGCATTACCTGTCTTAGGTGGATTAGCTGCATTCTTGGTCTTCGTGGTGATGGCAGTTCAGTACAACTCGCTGATTGATCCGTTAGTGATCATGTTCACGATTCCGCTAGCTTTATCGGGTGGCATCATCGGATTGTACTTAACTCAAACCGCGATCGGTGCAACAGTCATTGTGGGTGCAGTCCTGCTTGTGGGGATCGTCGTAAACAACGCGATCATCATGGTGGAGACTGCGAATGCAATTTACAAGAACGAAGGACTCGATCGACGATCGGCAATCCTTAAAGCGGCTCCAGAACGCCTACGTCCGATTTTGATGACCACTGTTACAAC
>JADEXW010001036.1 GCA_015206935.1 Pseudanabaenaceae cyanobacterium LEGE 13415
CACCTAAATCCCCCATTCTGGGGGACTTTGAAGGATGAAAAATTTCTAGAATTCCAGAACTTTCTCGATCTCAAAGTCCCCCAAATTTGGGGGATTTAGGGGGCATTAGCCGATCGCACCGAAGCAAATAACTCCGTCCAGTTCACTAATGTGCAACTGCTTCCGGTTGTTCAATTCGTCTCGGAATTTCATACGTCCAGAAATCCGAAGCTAATTCCGTATTCGGAAAAATCGCACGAGCTTCATCTAACAGATCTTTGATTTGAACTGCATTCCCTGGCGCATACCGAGGGCTAAAATGCGTCATGATCAACGTTTTCACTTGAGCTAATAACGCCGTTTGAGCCGCCATTGTCGAAGTCGAATGCAGCCGCTGAAATGCCATCTCTGCATCTTGATGAGCAAACGTCGCTTCATGAATTAACACATCCGCATCACGGGAAAGGTCGATCGCATTTTCACAAAATACGGTATCAGTGCAATACACCATCTTGCGCCCGATCTCCGTTTCGCCACAAAGCGTTTTTCCATCAATCACCCGTCCATCGGGCAGCATCACTGTTTCGCCCCGCTTCAACTTTCCATAAATCGGGCCCGACGGAATTCCCAACTCTTTCGCAATTTCAGCCTTGAAATGCCCTGGACGATCCTTCTCTGCTACCCGATATCCGAATGCTGGAACCCGGTGCTTGAGCATCATGCAACTCACTGTAAATTCTTCATCCTCAAACACCAGACCTGGACTCACCGGATGGAATTTAACCGGATAGGAAAAATGCGTCTGAGAATAGCGCTTACACGCCTTGAGATACTGATCAAGCTCAGGAGGACCATAAATATCAATCTGCTGCGGATTTCCAGCCAGTCCACAGCTCGCCAACAATCCCATCAAGCCAAATATGTGATCCCCGTGAACGTGGGTGATGAAAATTCGGCGAATTTGGCTGACTCGAAGATCGCTTCTGAGAAATTGATGTTGCGTTCCTTCCCCGCAGTCAAACAGCCACACCTCCGCCCGTTGTGGTAAGCGAAGTGCGATCGCGCTAACATTTCGCGATCGAGTCGGAACCCCAGAACTCGTGCCCAAAAATGTGATCTGCAAAGC
>JADEXW010001037.1 GCA_015206935.1 Pseudanabaenaceae cyanobacterium LEGE 13415
GCCGATCGGTCGGATGACGAAGATCAAACTGAAGGCAATGACGAACGCATCCCCGGCAAATTTCAGCATCGGTTGAAATCTCAGCATCGATCCGAGCAGCAAAATCGTTCCAATTTCTGCGAGTTTTTCCAGACGCTCGATGAAGTGTAACTGATTTTCGGTGTATTCGGCATTTCGTCTCCGTCGCATAGCGATCCCTGCTACAAAGACTGCTAAGAATCCGTATCCGTTCACTAATTCAGTTACAGCATACGTGATAAAAATCGCGCTCAGAGCTACGAAATCTTCCATCAAATCGTCGGGAGTGCGAAATCGTTCGAGTTTTTTATCAATTAATTTGATTGCTTTAGCGATGATAAAACCAACAACGATTCCAGCAAAAATCGCCCAAACAACATCAATCGCAATCCATTTATGAAACCACGATCGCCAACTTTCATTTTCAATCCAATGAATTCCAAAATAAACAAACGGAAACGCTAAGGCATCATTTAATCCGCCTTCGGAAGTAATTCCGAATCTTAATTCATCGCGGTCGTGAGGATCTTCAAGCTGAACTTCTGAAGCCAAAACCGGATCAGTCGGCGCAAGAATCGCTCCTAAAAGAATGGATAAGCCCCAATCTAATCGGAGAATATAATGCGCGATCGTGGCAACGGCAAAAATGGTAATCGGCATTAGTAAACCGATTAAACGAATGGTCGATCGCCATGCTCCATATTCCAGCGGACGACTCATTTTCAATCCACAACTAAATAGAGAAATGAGAACAACAATTTCGGCAACTCGTTCTAGAAAATTGGCATCTGGACGAGCCTGAATTAGATTGAATCCATAAGGACTTAAAACGATTCCAACCAGCAAATAAATCAGCGCATACGATAAAGGTAATCGGGCGATCCAACCCGATCCCAGCGTGACCATTAGTAACAGTAATCCAATGACCAATAGATCAAGAATGTAGACATCCACAAGTGAATTCCTAGAGAGCGATCGTTTTCACTCTAATTAGGCGGATGAAGTCCATCTATTGATCTGCTGGTAGATTTTCTAAGGCTTGCGAATATAGCCCCATTTTTCGTTGAGTTTTACACGGGCTAATCC
>JADEXW010000313.1 GCA_015206935.1 Pseudanabaenaceae cyanobacterium LEGE 13415
CAATATCTTCTGTCCCTTCAAAGAACATAGTCTCGATCGCTGCTTTTTCCACCTCTACTCTATATTCATCAAGCAAGCGCCTAGTTTGTTCTTGAGTTTGAAAAACATCTGGATAATTGTCGATATACTCCAAGAGCGTGTTCTCAATGTCTTCTGGGGAATCATCCTCGCAAAAATCGTCAATGTAAAAGCCACCAAAAAGAGAGCCGTTTGCAAAGATATAGAACGCTCTATCCGACAACAAGCGATCGTAGAAACGACTTTGAATAGGAACCGAAACAAAGCCTGTGTCAACCATAGAGCTATATCATCAGTACAAAAGTATTTTATCTGATTGTGCGTTCATTTCCCTGTAACACTTGTAGCTATTAGTGATAGAGTCTCGATCGACCATTTCACCTATTCATTATGAAAACGATCAAGCAACGCTGAGATGCCCAAGAAAATTCGCGTAAAGAAGCTGATTCAAGACGCAGGCTATGTTCATCAGCCGAAGCGCGGCAAGGGAAGTCATATTTTTGGAAACATCCGCGATTGCCTGATGATCCTTTAGTGATTCCAGGAAAAGACGGAGACGATGCGCCAAAATATTTAGAAAAGGAAGTGGCAAAAGCTTTGAAACGGCTGGAATCATTCGAGGACTCAGAAGAATGAAATCTCAATACAGTATGGTCATTCAGTGGTCAGAGGAAGACAATCTCTATCTAGTACACCTTCCAGAGTTTCCCTCTCAGCATTTCGTGACGCATGGCGAAACTTATGAAGAGACAGCGAGACATGGACAGGAAGTGCTTGAGATATTGATCGAGGAGTACCAAGAAAGCGGAAAATCTCTACCTGAACCTCAGCGCGTTGTGAGTGCTGCGTGAATTGGCGATCGAGTCTCGATCGCACTTTTCTTTCAATTCCAAGGCGCGATCGTTGAAATCATTCGGTTAGCATTCTTTCGATAAATTAGAAAATCTTGGTCGATCGTGAAAACAGAACTATTCGGATAAAGTTCTGCCATTCTGACCAAGCATCTGCAAATGCCATTGGTACTGAGTTGTAGCGGATAATTAAGTCTGTAACGATCTGAACTTCAGGATCAAGCTGAAAGACGATCTGAATATGCTTTCTATCGAGTAGATCTTTGAGCGTCTCGATTCCATTTCTGACGCGCCTCAGTAGAAAAAATGACTCTGATATGACGGCTTCACAAGTAATTAGAGGCGGCTGAATGGTTGCAAGTTCACGGACAACCCATTGATGATGTTGATCTTGACGATTAATTAGGGCAACGATCGCTCCCTTATCAAGAATGACCTGTTGCCGTATTCTCTCCATATCCTTTCATATATTCGGGGTTCGTTGATAAATCGCTTGCCCCTTCTCCTCGACCAACATACTCTCCTGCAACATCAAGGAATGATCGAGAAGTTTCAGAAGATTGAGGGAGCTTGTTTTGAAGGCTGACGACCAGATTTAAAACGGTTTGTTGATCGTCAGATGAAAGCTGTTGTAAACCATCGAGAACCTGCTGCTGGATTGAAGTTGACATAAGCTGCGCCAAAATAGAAGTCTTTCTTCAGTTTATCTGAGGAAGCTAGACGGTTAGTGATCGAGACTCGATCGCATCATTCTTGTACAAAATGCGATCGCACTAATTTCACAGGTGCTAGCCTTCAAGATTCTCGTAAAGATCTTCTGATGCAAACTCAACCGCCACCACCTGGTCTTAAGATTTGTGCAGCAGTTAACTGTACGTTTGGAAAGATGAGAGACACGATCGCATCATTTCCGCGAAATTCTCGTCCTTTATAATTTCCATTTTCAAGCGTCAGCACAAGCACAACACTTCGTCCTGGATCAATGAGCCAATATTCAGCAATGCCTCGTGCTGCGTATTCTTTACGCTTCTCAACATAATCGCGATCGTAGTTCGGACTTCCCGGATTACCCGGAGAAACCACTTCAATCACGAGTAATGGGGGTGGCATCTCGATCGCAAGTAGCGGTTGAGTTTGGGTTAACAATGCAGCAGCAGACGCTTCTGAGTGAACGGTTAGATCGGGTTCTCGCGCCGTAACCTCGGAAGAGTTGAGAGCGATTTGCTGTTTGTCGCCGACTCGATCCAGTGACAGCCCCATCTGAGTGACAAAGTAAATTAGCAGAAATCTAGCAATGATCAGGTTACGTGGGTCTTCGTTCGGCAATTCAATTAACTCCCCATTCACCAACTCATGACGAGCATTTTTGCTGTTGTCATAGTTGAGATATTCGTCGATCGACGTAAATCGCGTTTTTGCTTGTGTCATTGAGATGTAGCCTCGCTGCTAAAAGTTTTGAATTGCTAACCTCTTACGTTGATTATGTCAGACCAATGATAAAGTCTCGATCGACAAACCTCACTAATTCAACTATGAAAGCGCAAGTCTTTCGCGGAGTGAATCAACTCCAGTACGAAGAAGTTCCAAAACCCGAAATTGCAGCCGATGAAGTGTTGGTGCAGGTTCAAGTCGTGGGCTTGTGTCAGTCGGATATTAAAAAGATTAAGTATCCTTTGCTAGAACCACCTCGGATTTTTGGGCATGAAACCGCAGGCACGATCGCGGCAATTGGATCAGAGGTCAAAGGTTGGAATATTGGCGATCGTATTATCGTTCTCCATCACATTCCTTGTATGCACTGCGCGTATTGTTTGAATGAAAATTTCTCAATGTGTGAGGTGTACAAAAACATTACGACCACTGCGGGGTTTGTGCCGAGCGGGGGCGGATTTGCGGAATATGTGAAAGTGCCGGGTCATATTGTGCGGAATGGTGGATTGATGCAAATTCCAGATGATGTGACGTTTGAGCAAGCGAGTTTTGTGGAGCCGACCAACTGCTGTTTGAAAGCGGTGAAGAAAGCGCAGATTCAGCCAGGGCAAACGGTTTTGGTGACGGGAGCGGGCCCGATCGGGCTAATGTTCGTGATGTTGGTGAAATACTTTGGAGCAAGAGCGATCGCGACTGATTTAATCCCGACCCGAATTGAGAAAGCCTTGAAGATTGGAGCCGATGCTGCCTTTGATGCGCGTGACCCGGAACTATCAAGCAAAATTCAGGCAATCACTCAGGGGATGGGAGTTGATGTGAGTTTGTTAGCCGTTCCAAGTGATAAAGCTTTTTTCCAGGCATTAGATTGCACTCGAAAAGGTGGAAAGATTCTATTCTTTGCAGAGTTCCCCGATGAGGTTGAGATTCCAATTAATCCGAATGTGCTGTATCGGCGGGAAATTGATTTGATGGGAAGTTATAGCTCGTCGTATCGGGTGCAGGCATTAGCGGCGGAAATCGTATTTCAGAAGCGGATTGATGTTGATGCTTTGATTAGCGATCGCGTTCCTCTATCCAATCTTGCTGAAGCCGTCGATCGAGCCGTTTCGCCCACACCCGATACTTATAAGATCCTGATTTATCCTCAAATGTAAGGAGTCACATCCTCGCCGCATTCATCCGCGAGATATGACAAGGCTCGGAAGCGAATTCCAACCAGTTGATCATAGAGCGGATTCAATTTACAAAGCGGTGGAATGTGAACGACCTTATGACCGAAGAGCTTGATATCACGTTCAAACGGGCATTGGGGCGGAATCATTTTGCACAGGAATCGTGCCACTTTTGGATCGTGAACTTCGGTGTGATCAAGCCACGATCGCACAGGCTTCAAGATATCTACGTGCAAATCGGGGTGAGGCTGCAACTCCTGAGTTTCGGGATGTCGATCGCATAAGGTCAGGCGCAGATTTTCTAGAATCTCAGCACCCGAATTCAGCGTTTGGCAAAACTGCTCTAAAATTGCGTCTTCGGTTGAGGTGTAAATGCCGTCTGCCAACGCGACCATTACCGCAGTTCGGAGAAAGTTTTCAGCGCATGGGGGGCTGTCTCCGAAGCTCGATCGAAGCTCATCCATAGAGAGGGAATTGAACGATCGATCAGTTTCTTCCTGAGTTAACTTGTGTTCGGTTAGCGAAGCAATCAAGCTTTGCTCAGTCTCATCAAAATCATCGTCTGCCCAAGCTAGCGTGAGTAAACCGCGTAACCAAACTGAAATCTGTTCATCGGTGTAGACTGGTCTGACTGAGGTTTGAGAATCCATTGGAAGTTTTCTTACGCTTCAAAACAAATGTAGCTTGGATTCAAATTCCTGGTGAACACTCATGCAGGTTGTAAACTGAACTAGAGCAAATCAAAGAGTTAAGGATTTCTTGTGACTATTGCAGAATTTACGTTATTTCTACTTTCGATTGTTGCAGGGGTAAGTGGGCAGTTTTTCCTTAAATCGGGCGCTCTGAAATTGGGGCAGTTGACCGCGAATAATGCAATTAGCCATGTGATTGGGATTGCAACAACACCCGAATTAGTCATCGGATTGGCTTGTTATGCGGTCGCGGCAGTTCTCTATATTTTGTTGCTGACGCGCGTTCCTTTGAGTGTGCTTGCTCCCGCAGTAGCACTGCAATATGTGTTCTCGGTCATGATGGGGAAATTTATCTTTAATGAATCTATTCCGGCGATTCGATGGTTTGGGATGGGATTTATTATTTGTGGCGTAGTGATGTTGATGGCGAAAAAATAATTACGAGTATTGTTTGAGAATTTCAGCCGTTTGAGATACAGTGTTTTGCCAACTGAATTGTGAAGCTCGATCGAGTCCTTTTTGTCTTAAGTTTTGACGCAATTGGTTATCAGTAATAATAGATTTCATTGCATTCGCGATCGCGGTTTCATCATAAGGATCGATCAATAGCGCTGCATCTCCCGCAACTTCAGGAATTGATGAAAGATTCGAGGTAATGACGGGAGTTCCACATGCCATTGCTTCTAGTACAGGTAAACCGAAACCTTCCCATAAACTCGGAAAAACAAGCGCGATCGCTCGATTGATTAATTCTGGTAATTCCGCATAAGAGACATAACTGAGGAATTTGATACGATCGACCACTCCTAATTCTTCAGCTTGCGCTTTCAAATTCGGTGTAAATCGTGGATCTGGAGAGCCTGCAATCCAGAATTCATAATCGTTTGGGAGTTGAGAAAAAGCGGTTAGCGATCGACCAATATTTTTATAAGCATCGTGTCTGCCAACATATAGAAAATAATTTGAGGTTGGTAAATCGAGAAATTTGAAATGCTGATTGTTGTAGGCAAGCGGAACGACGGTAATTTTATTAGCGGGAATTTTGTAGAATGCGATCGCATCATTTGCCGTCGATTCTGAGTCACTTAAAATATGTTCAGCTTGATTCAGAACATGAGGAATATAGTGTTTGTAATATTGCGTTAAAGGCGAGGTGAATCTCGGAAATCTAAGCGGAATAAAATCGTGCAATGTGACAACATAGCGACATTTTGTAAAGATTGGAGCTTCAGGAATTGGAGAAAAAATCAGATTACTCTGAAGCTCTTTATAGATTTTAGGTAGCTTGAATTGAGTCCACTTCAATCGATTAAAGTGTCCCTTTGTTCCTTGATCTGGCGTTAATTCATTTGAAATCTGATAACACTGATATTCGGGAAGATTCTGTCCAGTGAGCAACACAGGATTCAAAGAATTCAAACCAGGCAAGAGATTTTTTGCGTAGACCGTGTGCCCGGTTGGTTTTGAGGCTAGAAATGCAAGATTGACTAATATCACAGAATCGATCGATAAGCGTTCAAGGTTTCTTTTGCGGTCTTTTCCCAAGAGAACAATTTAGCTTGTTCTTTGCCTTTTTGAATCAGAGAATTGCGAAATGGTCGATCGCGTATCACTCGCAAAATCGATTCTCCCAATTGTTCAACGTCATTCGGATCAACTAGAACTGCTGCATTTCCCGCCACTTCTGGCAGCGAAGAAGTATTGCTGGTTACAACCGGAGCGCCCAAAGTCATCGCTTCTAATACGGGCATTCCAAAGCCTTCGTAGTGGGAGGGATAGACGAAGACATCTGCATTTTGATAAAACTCCGCGACTTGATAATCTGGAAGATAACTTAAGTGGCGAATTGACGATCGAAATGGCGATCGAGCAATTTGCTCAAAAATGGGTTCATACAGCCAGCCTTTTTGACCAATTAGAACTAAGTCATGCTCGATTTGATAGGTTTGTTTCAAATACTCAAATGCGGAAATTAGAGACTTGAGATTTTTCCGAGGCTCGATTGTGCTGACAAATAAGATATAAGGCTGTGAAGATCCTGACGATTCGCTAATTTGATATCGGCTTGCCAAATGTGTCACCCAAATTCGACTTGGATCAACTCCTAAATATTCGACAATATCCTGCTTAGAACTATGCGAAATCGTTAAAACTAAATCTGTCCACTCAAGACATTTTCTCAATCGATTCGTATAAGCTTTAACGGTCGAATTCGCGTACTCAGGA
>JADEXW010000314.1 GCA_015206935.1 Pseudanabaenaceae cyanobacterium LEGE 13415
ACCGCAATCTTGGAAGGATTTAGCTTTTATTGCAGTTGCCATCGGGCCTGGTGGCTTTACGGGAACTCGGATCGGAGTCGTTGCTGCGAGAACATTAGCACAACAGTTAGAGCTTCCATTGTTCGGAGCTTCGAGTTTAGCTGCGATCGCACATGAACATTCTGGAACGATCGCCGTTCAAATGCCTGCTCAACGCGGTGAGCTTTATACAGCGATTTATCAAGATGGAACAGTACTTCAACTAGATTCAGTCATGTCAGCGGAACAATGGGCAAAGAACTTAGAACAGTACCAAATCGATCAGCGAATTGAAGCGGAATCGAATCAGGGGCAATATGTTGAGAGAATTTTAGCGATCGCAGTTCAACGCTGGCAAAAAGGGGAGCGCCCCCACTGGTCGGAAGCACTCCCCTATTACGGTCAACACCCAGTCGAAATTAGTTAGAACGATCGAGGCTTTCTTTCAGTGCATCACCGCTACGCTCTGCGGTATCCGGGTACATCTTGCCAAAGTCCTTCACAGCTTCACCTGTTTCCTTAGCAATCCGTCCCAAACGCTCACCCGGTTCGCCTGCGGTTTGACGAGCTTCACGATTCCATTCGCCCGTTGTCTTGGGTCGATCGCTGTCAATGTTCTTCAAATCTTGCTGAATTTTGCCTGGTAAATCTTTCGCTTGCGGTTGCTCTCCAACGCTGACGTTGCGACGACCTTCAAACAGCGTCTTTTCTTTCTTCATGGGGCTGTCAGGCGCACCCGGAGAATAAGACGGGTCTGCTGCAAATGCGGCTTGCATCGGAGCAATCAAGACAACTGCCATCAATAAAACCAACAATACAGCTTGACGAATTCGCTTTAATGTATTCATGAGTTATATCCTCAGTAACGAGCTACTCATGGCATCCTAGAAAGAATTTAGCCATCGCTCGTCAATCTGAAGAAAGGTTCACGGGTAAACCACGGGAGAGATTTTAATGCCGTCCCCAACGATTCAACAACTTGAAGCCAGCCTAATCACCACTGAGAACTTTCGTCCATTCGGACAATTGATTCAAGCTTCACATGACGGGAAAAACTTCGATCGAGAAGATGCCCAACTACATCTGCAAAATGGCATTCCTCGCTTCTACATCATGCGCCTGACCAATCGAGGGCGGAAGTTCCACAAAATCACGCGCCATCAGCACTGTACGCAGTGTCTCGGTTCGCTGGAGGGCAAAGAATGGCTGATCGTCGTTGCACCTCCGGGAAGCTCGGAAAGTCCAGCGATCGCGGATCTCACTGCCTTCCGCATTCCTGGCAATTGTTTCATCAAGCTCGATATTGGAACTTGGCACGCCGGACCTTATTTCGATGGTGACGTGGTGGATTTTTACAATCTTGAACTGAGCGACACCAATATCGTCGATCACGATACTTGCGATTTGCGATCGACCTATGGCGTAGAGTTTGAAATTATCTGAAGCGAATACCGTTGGTTTCGACCCCGATCGCGCCTTCGACTTTAAGCGCGATCGAGGTTAATTGATCTAAAAGATTGGTCGATCGTAAGCTTCCCATCAAGATCACAACCTTGCCGCGTTGATTCACGCGCAATCCTGCTAAATCTTGAGTCGAGAAATGAGCCTGGAAAGCCTGTAGAACTCGCTTCGCCAAACCGCTATGGTCATATTCGCCGTTAAGACCGACCCGCTCAGGCGGAATCGTATTCAAAAGGGAGTATGTCATGGTGTGAACATCAAAAAGGGAATCACACTTCGCAGATTTCGGCGCGGTAGAAGACGAGCTTCGCAATTGCACCCTTGTAGTTATCATCTGAGTCTGCCAAACGGGTAAAGGTAGATTAATAATCCTGCAAATATTAAAGGTTTTGCAAAGATTTTAGACAATCTATCTTTTGGCAGAAGTCAGAACTTTGCCGTATTCTTACGGAAACACGACCGAAATCAGGTAGCTTCGCATTAATTCGTCGGATGTTTTCCACTCTAACAAATTCTTATGTCAGCGCAAATCAACAATCCGTAATTCTCCGGGAGCGCAAATCGATCAGACTCGATAGATCAGAAAAGTTTAGAAAGGTACACCGTAATTTCACGGGTAAGAGTTACGAACTTCATCGAACTACTTGACGCATGTAATCGCCCCAGAGTTTCGCCGCAAGTCCGCTATTTCCGTCAGTTGCAGCGTTATTATCGTTCCCTAGCCATACGCCAGTTACGATCGCTTGATTTGGGACATATCCAATGAACCATAGGTCTTTGCTATCGTTCGTGGTTCCGGTTTTTCCAGCTTCACCGAGTCCGATCGCGGCTGCGCGTCCCGTCCCCGATCGAACAACTCCTTGCAGCAAAGTGGTCATTGTTTCTGCAATTTCTGGTTGAATCACTCTTTGATTGTTTTCGCCATCTTGATCGGCTTGATAAATCACGCGACAAGTATTGATGTCTTCACGATTCTTACAATCGCCACTATCCAGAATTCGCTTAATCGTATGGGGACGATTCCGAACGCCGCCATTTGCCAGCACTCCGAAGGCACTGGTCATTTCTAATGGAGTAGTTTCACTCTGTCCTAGAACCAGTCCTGGAACTGCTTTGAGATTCGATTTCACTCCCATTCGCTGCGCCGTTTGTACGACTTTATCGAGTCCCACATCTTGAGCCACTCTCAACGCGATTACGTTCAGCGACTGTGCAAGCCCACTGTAGAAATCCGCTGAACCGCCTCCACAACCTGCATAAACCTGTCCTCCCCAGTTCAAGGGCGCACAAGAGTAACTTGTACCCGGAGAAATGCCTTGTTCAAGGGCTGCCGTATACGCGAAAATTTTGAAGGTCGATCCCGGCTGTCGGAGTGCCTGAGTTGCTCGGTTAAACTGACTATCACGAAAATCAGTCCCGCCAACCATTGCCAGAACTTCCCCTGTTTTTGCATCGATCGTCACGACTGCACCTTGAGAATATCCGGCACTTGCGCCAGTGGTTTCAACACTATTTCTCAAAGTAGCTTCGGCTCTCGATTGCATTCGTCGATCGAGTCCGGTTTCAACAATGAAGTTGCCTTCTTTGGCAAGATCACCGCCGAGTAATGATTCCAATTCATCGAACACGGCGCTGTAAAAGTAAGGTGCGATCGCACTTTGTAATTCTTGCCGCGCTCTGGGGCTGATTTCAATTCTCGATCGACGAGCGCGATCGGCTTCTTCTTGAGAAACCATACCTTGTTGCGCCATTCGTTCCAGAACGCGATCGCGATATTCGACTGCCGCTTTATAGTTCGTGACTGGATTAAAACTATTCGGCGCAGGCAGAATTCCCACCAAAGTCGCCGCTTCCGATAAGTTCAAATCTTTAGCAGCTTTGCCGAAATAGAATTGTGCTGCATCCTCGAATCCATAGATTCCACTACCAAGATAAACACGATTCAGATACAGTCTCAAGATGAAATCTTTGCTGTAAACCGTTTCAAGTTTGAGAGCAACGATCGCTTCTCGAATTTTTCGTCCTGCCGAATCTTGTCGCCCTACGTAATCCGGCAATACACTTCTCGCAAGTTGCTGAGTTAGCGTACTTCCGCCTTCTCGAATTTCTCCACCTCGAACATTGGTAAACAAAGCGCGAGTGGTTCCAATCGGATCAACGCCTAAATGCCAGAAGAAGCGAGAATCTTCAGAAGCCATCACTGCGTTAGGCAAAAATGGCGAAAACTCAGAAAGACTTTGAAGTTCAATGTGACGATCGGTTCTCGGTGTCCGCAACGGTTGACCATCGCGTGAATTAATCACAACCGGGCCTTGAACCGATTCTGGCAATGGATAAACTGAGAACCGTTGCCATTCAAGTCCAATCACTGCCGCTGTTAATGCGGTGACTCCACTAATTCCGAATAGTCCATAGCGAATTCCCTTGAGATACCAAGGCAACGGATCTTTGTATTGAACGCGAACCGATGCAGCAAGTTCAGGCGGACCTAAAGAAATAACATCGCCGTTGTAGAGAATCTTCGATTTCAGCTTCCGTTTACCGCGATAAAGTCCATTCGTTGAACCTTCATCCCGGATCATGAATCTCGATCGAGTCGGCAAGCCTAAAAATTTTCGTTTACGATCGCGTTTGATCACCGCATGGACTTGGCTCACCACCGGATTGCGAACCACGATATCGCACGACTTAGAACTGCGCCCGATCGAATAGCGATCGCCTAACAGCGGAAAAATCTGTGCTTTTGGAGAATCGGCATCTTGCACTAACAACTCTGGAACACGCGCATTCGGTTTCAGTTTCAGCTTCGAGAAATTGATCCGAGTCAGCGTCGTTTTAACAGCTTGAGTGAGATTACCGAGAACGGTTTGCGATCGGCGAGGAGGCAGAGGCGGTTGAGTCATGGAATAGCGATCGAGGGACTGCGATTTATTCTAGTCAAATGTGGGGATAGGAAGCATCGCACTCTCGATCCCCACCCTCGATAACTACTTCTTGAACGGGTCGTGTTCCGTTAAAATTCGCTCTAATTTCGCTTCATCGACGCGAGAAATAATCCGCTTTGATTCGTGCATGTCTCGTGTCGTCTTTGCCAAACTAAAAGAAGATGCCACCGTGAATAGCGTTCCCATGCCGACATAGCCTTTCACCCAACCGTCTACAGGCAGATAACAAATCCCGATCGTTGTTGCCGTGACCGAAAGCGCAAACGAAGCCCAAGCTTGAAAAATCCATGCGTTACTGTGCGCTTGCGTTGTACCATCGTATTTCTGCATGAGGGTCTCCTAAAAGTAATCGAGTCGATATCTCAGAAGATACTCTTTACTTCGGGCGCGAAGTATAAAAAATAGACACTCTCAGATTTGTCCTGTTTTTCGGGCTGAAACTGCGTAGAAGATGAAAGAAATGACTCGAAAATCATCAAACTGTGATGCCATAGTAAAATCTTCCAATTTCGGTTACAATTTGTCACAAAATTACGAACGGGCTAATTACACTTGAGTAGAGACCGGGCATTTTTGAACGAGGAGCGAGGAACCGAACTTGATGAGTTGACTATCACCCAATCAATTATTTGGCTCTTCGGACTGTTTCCCCTGTTCAGAGTGCGATTTCTAGCTTTCACCGCCCACATAAAGCATTATTCACAACCTATGGAACCTGTGACGCAACCGCCCAAACATCGTGTGGTTATTATCGGTGGTGGTTTTGGTGGCTTATATGCCGCTCAGAGCCTCAAAAATGCCGATGTTGAAGTGACCTTGATTGATAAACGCAATTTTCATTTGTTCCAACCGCTTCTCTACCAAGTGGCAACCGGAACGCTTTCGTCTGCGGATATTTCTGCACCGCTCCGATCGATTCTCAGTCGCCAAAAGAATGCCCGCGTCTTAATGGAAGAAGCGAGAGACATTGATACCGAAAATCAGCAAGTGATCACGAGGCGGGGAGCAATTCCTTACGATTCGCTGATCGTTGCAACTGGAGCGAGTCATCACTACTTTGGCAATGACCAATGGAAAGATGCGGCACCGGGTTTGAAAACGGTCGAAGATGCGATCGAGATGCGCCGCCGAATCTTCTTAGCATTTGAGGCAGCAGAAAAAGAGACTGATCCCGAAAAGCGCAAAGCGTTATTAACCTTTGTCGTGGTTGGTGGTGGTCCGACTGGAGTGGAATTAGCAGGTGCGATCGCAGAACTCGCAAATCACACTTTGAAGCAAGATTTCCGCAGCATCGATACGACCGAAGCGCAAATCCTGTTAATCGAAGGTTTGGATCGAGTCTTACCGCCTTATCCCGCTGATCTTTCAGTCAAAGCGGCTGAACAACTGACGAAACTCGGTGTCACTGTACGGACAAAAACCAAAGTGACACAGATCGAAGGCGAGAAAATGACGCTCGAATATGACGATCAAACCGAAACCATTTCGGCGAAAACGATTCTCTGGGCGGCAGGTGTGAAAGCCTCTGGAGTCGGTCGCGTGATTAGCGATCGAACTGGCGCATCGCTCGATCGAGTCGGTCGCGTCATGGTTGAATCCGATCTCAGCGTTCCGAATCATCCGAATATCTTTGTGATTGGAGATTTGGCTCACTGTGCTGATCCCGATGGCAAACCTTATCCGGGTGTTGCTCCTGTAGCGATGCAGGAAGGCAAGTATGTTGCCCGACTGATCAAGGCACGATTGCAAAGTCGATCGCTCGATCGATTCCTCTATAAAGAGTTCGGAAGTCTTGCAGTGATTGGACAAAATGCAGCCGTCGCCAACCTGGGTGGCGTTCATTTGTCTGGGTTTATTGCTTGGTTCATTTGGATTGTGGCGCACGTTTACTTCTTGATCGAGTTCGAGAACAAACTGGTTGTGATGATTCAGTGGGTTTGGAGC
>JADEXW010001038.1 GCA_015206935.1 Pseudanabaenaceae cyanobacterium LEGE 13415
ATGCAACGCTTCCTCAGATTCGTTCGCTGCTTGTAAAAATGGCATCGCTAATCCTGCCAAATCTGCTCCAAGCGCGATCGTTTTCGTGACATCCAATCCATTTCGCAATCCGCCCGATGCAATTAGCGGAATCGTTGAGGAAACGGCTCGAACCTGCGTAATACAGTCCGCTGTCGGAATTCCCCAATCTGCAAACGTCAATCCTAAGCGACGCTGCTTCGGATCTTGAGCGCGTCCACTTTCGACTTTTGCCCAAGAAGTTCCACCCGCACCCGCTACATCGATCGCGCTAACTCCCGCTGTGATCAATTTTTCTGCCATTGATGACGAGATCCCATTCCCAACTTCTTTCGCAATCACCGGAACCGGAAGCTTTTCACACAGCACCGCAATCTTATCGAGCAATCCCCGAAAATTCGTATCGCCACGAGTCTGAACCGCTTCTTGTAATGGGTTCAAATGCAGAATTAACGCATCCGCTTCGAGCAAATCAACGGCTTTCAAACATTGATCAATCCCATAAGTGTAATTCAATTGAACTGCGCCCAAATTAGCCAATAACAGAGCATCAGGAGCGATCGCTCTTAATTCAAACGAATCAGAAACATTCGGATTCTCGATCGCGACTCGCTGCGATCCGACTCCCATCGCCAACTGGTATTCTTGTGCGATCGCGGCTAATCGATAGTTAATTTTCTTCGCCAAATCTGTGCCGCCCGTCATCGAGGAAATCAGAATTGGAGCGCTCAATGGCTTGTTCAAGAACGTGGTTTGAATATTGATCTCTGCTCGATCGAGTTCAGGTAAACAGCAATGCGTAAAGTGATATTTTTCTAATCCCGTGGTTACTTCCCGACATTGCACATCATCTTCTAAACACACTTTCAGATGATCCGCTTTGCGATTCTGAGTTTCAATGGCTCCATTCATAAAAGTATTTTGATTACGATTTCCTTATCCTTTCACAAGTTCGACCCCATCCCGCCCATCGGTTTCTTGCAGATACACCTTGATCATTTCTTCTTTAGCGGTGGGAAGCTGCTTTCCAATATAGTCTGGATGAATCGGGACTTCGCGATGTCCTCGATCGATTAACAC
>JADEXW010001039.1 GCA_015206935.1 Pseudanabaenaceae cyanobacterium LEGE 13415
ATAACGATAAAGTTGAGCGGCGACGAGAGAACTAGAACGTAGACGAGAAGATTTCAAATCGCCGCTCCAACGACTGGTTAGCTGGCTGCCTCACCGAGATCTTCAAACTACGCCCCGCCGCTCTGCAATTACCGATCACCTCTCAAAAGATTCAAGGCTGAAATCGGAAGTGTTGAAGCGATCTCACTTGAGCAATGGTTTCAAAATCTCGATCGTTGTGAATCAACAGTAAATCATTTTCCAAAGCAGCTTGAGCAATACAGCAATCAATCGGACTCCGAACCGTCAGCCCTTGACGACGCAAATCATAAAAAATCCGCGCTGCTGCTTGCCAAGAATCATTCGTCAGTTCAACGTAGTCCTGAGTTTCAAGATAGGTGGAAAGCAGTGTCCACTCTTTTTCGTTCAAACTTCCCTGAAGCAGTTCAAGCTGAGTGAACCGTGCCAGAAAAACGTTACGATTATCAATCAGTGTTTCGAGTTTTTGACGGACTTGACCTGTGCGATCGCGGAACACGCTGATCCAAACCGAGGTATCAATCAGCAGCATGACGAGTCTCGCGCAGGTCTTTATGGTCGAAGCCTTCAGTAAATTGAATTTGCCCTGCGAGATCGAGGAGGTTTTTCTTGCGGCGCGATCGCACCAATTCTTTCAAAGCAAGGTCTACCAGTTCTTCTTGTGTAGAGAGATTGGTCAGTTCAAGAGCTTCATTAATCAGAGAGTCATCGAGATTGAGGGTAATTTGCATAGCTACGCAGTGGCTGATTCTAGAATTATCCTAAATTATAGCGATTTGCTCTCTTTGAAGCGCAAAGCCACGATACCTCGCTCTCCATTGACCCAACCCTCTTCAACTTTCAAGCAATAGCCTTGGTATGCCGACTCTTGCAGCCAACCTTTGCAAGTCTCAGTATCCACAATAGAACCGTCGGGGAGTAAGCAACTAACGCGCCACCTTTCTTCAACAATGTCAAACAAATCATTCCAAGCTTCGATCCATCGCTCTTCAATTTCAGCATTAGTAGCCATCACACACAATTTCTCAATGACTATTGCAATTCATATAACAGTAGTCTGAAACGAAGCCAGCTAACG
>JADEXW010000040.1 GCA_015206935.1 Pseudanabaenaceae cyanobacterium LEGE 13415
GCTCATCATCGCAGTTAAATCCATCACTGGAATTAACTACAGATTAGGAGTTCGGAATTACGAAATCTTGTCGGCTTTTCGGGCGAAATTTCCAGTAGTCGGAAACTGCGAAATGGATGGGTTTCAGGAGCGCATAGAGGACTGTGAGAATCAGGAAGGTTAATGCGATCGTCAAAAGTGAGTCTTTAGCCAGCAACCCTTCAAGAATGCTGCCGATCACATCGTTCCAATGCGTTAAAAGATTCCAACTATTGAAGCGCAAGAAACGACCGAGATAAATCCCGATCGCGCTTAATCCATGCAAAGTTAATTCAGTTGTAAAAACGTATTGTCTCAATCCTCGCTGCTTCAGGTAATGTCCAACGTTCATCAGAGACATCACATACGCTTCAAATCCAGCAAAGAGAAATAGGAAGAACAACGGTACATAAATGAGTGCAACTGTCCAAATTGATGCACCGTCCCGCACCCAGCGCACAAAATGGATAATATCGGTAAGAATGTAGGGCGCATTCGGTAAGAACGCGACGAAGGTTGCAACACCAATCCACCAGAGGGGAGAACGATGGCGAAGTTCGATCGCGCTAGAAGCTAAGTTTCCGAATTGTAGGCGGCGGAAGAGGAACACACTCAGAACGAAAGGCACGATCGCGAGAAATAAATTCCAGCCCATCCAGTCGGCATTGTGATACACCGTCCGAAGTGCTTCGATCAGCAACGATTTAGGTGAAAAGTCTACCATTGTTACTCCTCAATGCGTGAGTGTCTCTGTTGCCAATCTAATCGCCTCGCTTGTCGTTTGTATGACAATTCCGCAAAAAAATAACCCCAGAAAGAAACTCTCTGGGGCAGGTCGGAAACTGAAAAACTTAGAGGTTCAGTTGATTTCCGCGACGGTATTGAGTGTAAGCAGCAACGAATAGCCCCGCTAAGGTCACGGGAATCAGTCCTAAAACAATTCCTAACAAAATAGGTTCGACCATGTTTGAATCTCCTCGGTTTGTAAGATTTTGAAACTTAAATCATGAAGGTATCGTTATCTAATATCTTAGCCGTTCTTGTCCACTCCGAATCGAGCAAAGCAGGTGAGACGGTGAATTACAGGAAGTTTTTAGGCAAGATTCTGGAATTTATATCGGCAGGAGTTCTCGAAATTTGTTAAAGTCTGTTTAGTATATGAGTGAACAAATTTTACAGTCCTTTCATAGAATCCTCTTTTGAACCAACAGCTTGTCAAATCTGAAGGGTCGCTCCAAAAATTACTCACGATCGCGCTTGTTGTCTGTTTTGCGATCGTGCTGTCGATTCTTGGCGTGAGTCAATTTCATCGCACTGATCCCTATGCGCAACAGGTTCTGTCACTTGAAGGGGATTCGGTGCAAGGTCATGCAATTTTTCAGATTAACTGTGCAGGTTGTCATGGAATCATGGCAGATGGCAAAGTGGGACCGAGTTTGAAAAATGTTTCGAGTCGGAAATCGCGCGTTCGATTGATCGAGCAGGTAATTAGTGGACAAACGCCGCCGATGCCGAAATTCCAGCCTAGCCCCCAAGAGATGGCGGATTTGCTGGAATATTTAGAGAGTTTGTAAGTTAGCCTCTGGGTCTACGCGCTTCAGTATCAATTCGACTGCGGACATTCAGATCAGCGATTCCGTTTACTCGTAATCCGTAGCGCGATTGGAACTGTCGAACAGCGGCTTGGGTAGCCGCATCGTAGTATTGAGCGATCGCGAAATTGCTTCTCAAAATCACTTTCAGATTGTTCCGCAGATTTCGCATCACGCTAGAGAACTTCTCTTCAGTGGCTCGATCGATAGCTCCAGTTTCGGACAATCCATAATTTCGCTGAAGATCCCGAATTGCTCGAACCGTCGGCGGATCACTTAATGGAGCATTCGGATTGATGTCATAGCCAAATCCAGTCAAAATCGCTTTAATCTGGGGTTCAGTGTAGATCGATAACTGCGATCGAGGCGCATTCGTGACAGGTGGATTCGTCGGATTCGTCGGCTGTCGAGGACGTGCATCGGTGACAATCTCATCTAAGCGTTGACGAGTTTCGAGCGTTGCAATTCCGGTTGCAGGTAGACGCTCCTGTTGCTGAAACAGTCTAACGGCTGCTTCCGTTTGTCTGCCGTAGAACTGACTAATCGGCAACTGTGGAGAAGGTTGCACCGCTCGATTTAATGCAGTTTGCAGCGATCGTACAATGTCCGCTGCTCGATCTTGAGTCGGATTGTTTAACGTACCATCCACAGGTAAGCGAAACTGAATCTGAAAGTCTCGAATCGCTTGCTGAACACGCGGATCATTAATTTGTGCATCTAATGGAACTGCGTAACCTAAACCATTGAGAACAGAAATAAACTGTGCGGGTGTATAGTCTTGCGATCGCGCTGCATTCACCGATTGACACAGCACAATACTCGCGACACTTCCCCAAACCACACCAGATACTAACCTTGCATTCCACATAACCTTTGCCATTTCATCTGAGAGAATTATCGCTTGTTCTGCACTGTCACGTTGCATTTGCTAGAAGGGATTAATTGAGAAACATCTTTTAATCCGCTGCTATATGTCATATTCTTTCCGCATCGCCGATTTACCCGAAAGTGAACGCCCCCGCGAACGTCTCATTGCCCAAGGTGCAAGAACGCTTTCCACGGCTGAACTCTTAGCAATTCTCCTGAGTACCGGGTCAGGAAAGCTCTCAGCCGTTGGACTGGGACAGTATATTTTGCAGGAATTGAGTCGGAACGATCGCGATCCGTTAAGTGCATTGCGCGAAGTCAACATTGCAGAATTGACGAAAGTTCCAGGAGTGGGAACGGCAAAAGCAACGACGATTATGGCAGCGATCGAGCTTGGTAAACGAGTCTATCAATCCCGTCCTCCTGAAAAGACGATCATTGATGATCCAAATGTTGCCGCTGCTGCATTGAGTCACGAGCTAATGTGGCAAACGACAGAACGATTTGCAGTATTAATTCTAGATGTGAAAAATCGCTTGATTGCAACGCAGGTGATTACGATCGGGACTGCAACCGAAACTTTGGCACATCCGCGTGAAATTTTTCGGGAAATTATTCGTCAAGGAGGAACAAGAGCAATCGTCGCTCATAATCATCCATCCGGAAACACTGAACCGAGTGCTGAAGATATTACACTGACGCATCAACTCTTAGAAGGCGCTCGATTTCTTGGAATTCCTATCTTGGATCATTTAATTCTAGGCAACGGAACCCATACCAGTTTGAGACAAACGACTTCGATTTGGAGCGAAGTCCCACAGGGGGTATAAGTTCCAGATGTGGCTCCGGGAAATCTATCATCTTGTACGTCTATTCAGGAGTGCGATCTCGACCCATCTTACAGGCGACATTGCCAATGCTGGACAAGCAGGACAGTACGACAAATTTAATGAAGAACTGCTTGCACCGCTGCTGGAGTTGATCGGACACGAACAGGTTTACAGAGTTCCTGGCAATCACGCTGTCGATCGCTACAAAAACGCAACGGTGTAAAGGGATAAAGACTGGATTAATTCAGATCAAGGATATTTTACAATTCAATCTTAGGGAATCTTAATGAGAGACAGTCCTAGTAAGAATCCAATCTCTAGGATATAGCTGACAAAAACACTGGGATTTAATAATCCATCCCATAGATAGCCCCTACGTTTTGAACTTGTTTCTCTTTTAAAGGCGCAACACCAGCCTCCGAAGATAGCAGGGCTACAGAGCTTATAGTTCCTTAAAAAAATCTCTTCGATTTCAGTCACGCGGGGATAGAAACCCCGTTGAAAATGTTTCCATTGACTCTCCAGTATCCAAAAGAAAATCGGAATTGCAGATCCGAGCAATGGAATTATGGTTTGTTTCTGTTGCAGGTAAAAGGCGACGACAGCACCCGTTCCTGTAATACCAAGTGCTTTAATTACCCAAATTTGCTTACTGTAATCCTCGATCGTTGCCTGTAGGAAGAAGTATTCTTGTTTGAGTAACTCTTGCTCAAATGTAGTGGGTGTGGAGTTTGTTCCTTGTGTAGAAGCTTCTTCGCGCATCAGGATATAGCACTCACGAGATTTTAATGAGTTCAGTATAAGGGCTATTCCAGTCATCTAGAAATTTTTAAGGTGAAAGCGGCGACTTGAGAACGATCGTGTTTTGGTCGCCGCCTGATTGGGTTGTTCTACTTACAGAACGCCAGCGTTACTTAGTCCGAGAATGACACCTGCACCCAGAACGTGACCAAAGCTCATCGTTCCCAGCAGTTCGGGGACTCCAAATCCTTCAAACAATGCAGGAGATTCAATTGGGAGTTTCGGTCCGACTCCACGATTTTTGATAGCAAACCGTCCGATCGCAACTGAAAATAGACAACACAACGTCATGGTCAAACCTACAGCGGGAGACCATTCGATCGTTCTCGGCATTGTGGCAAGTAATGTTGAGTAAAGCAAAGTTTTTCTCCTGGATCTTTCTAAATCGAAACAATTCTCAGATCCATTGATACCTGGTTCCGCAATTCTCTGATCAACATTGTTGAAAGAGTTAACGATCGACCATTAACGATCGACAACCGGAGCCGCGACAATTCCCTTTGCTTCCAATTCCGCCGCCACTCGTAATACCAAAGCTTCTTGATACGGAGCGCCAATGATTTGAATCCCGATCGGTAATCCCGATCGCTTCACTGGAACCGAAATAATTGGCAATCCAATAAACGAAAGGGGCTGTGTGAAAATCCCCAAATTCGGACGGACTAACATTTCCTGTCCGTCTAAGGTCATTGTCTGCTGTCCAATTCGAGGTGCAACACAAGGCGTTGAGGGAGCCAGAATAATATCAACTTCTTGAAACACTTCTCGAACTCGATCGCGAAACCATTGACGAAATCGTTGCGCTTGTAAGTACCAATGTCCTGGAATTAATGCACCTGCTAAGAGTCGATCGCGGACTGCAAAATCAAAGTCCTGGGGTCGAGTGCGTAACGCTTCAAAATGCAGATTCGCGCCCTCAGTTGCAGTAATCACAAATGCTGCTGCTCTGGCTCGTCCTGCTGCGGGTAGAGTGACTCGCTGAGTCACGTTTAATGCTTGTGCGACTTGTTCAAGTGCAGCGAAAACTTCTGGTTCTGCGCTTTTTGCAAAATATTCGTCTGCGATCGCAATCTTTAATCCTTGACTACCTTGAGAAAGTTCGGGCAAACAGAGTTCGGGCGATCGCTTTGTACAAACTGGATCGTTTGGATCGTATCCCTGCATCAAATCGAATAAGAGAGCAATATCGCGAATCGATCGAGCAAAGGGACCGACATGATCCAAACTGCTAACGAACGGATAAGCGCCCGATCGCGATAATCTTCCATACGTTGGCTTGAGTCCAAATATTCCGCAAAACGAGGCAGGGACGCGGATCGAGCCATTCGTATCAGAACCGAGACTAAATGGAACTAGACCTGCTGCGATCGCGGCTGCTGATCCTCCAGATGATCCGCCACAAATACGATCGGGATCATGTGGATTGCGAGTGGCTCCATAGTGTGCATTTTCGGTGGTGAATCCATAGGCGAGTTCATCCATGTTCAGCACTCCAACCAGAATCGCGCCTGCTTCTTTTAATCGTTTAATCAGTGTGGCATCTTGAGTCGCTGGAGGCTTTTCTGCGTTAATTTTGGAGCCTGCTAGGGTTGGAATTCCAGCCACATCGAACAAATCTTTTACCGCAAATGGAACGCCTGCTAATGCGCCCGGATCTTCACCTGCGGCGATTTTTTGATCAATACGATCGGCATCTTTTAAAGCCGACTCAGATAAAACCGTCGTGAAACAGTTATAAGTCTGATTTTCTGCTGCAATTTTGGCAAGGGCGGCGGCGGTGACGGATCGAGCGGAAACCTCTTGATTGCGAACCGCGATCGCGATTTGAGTGGCATCAGGACTGGTCATGGTTCAAACACCGGAGCAGCTTCGATGTTATCGGGTAAGGGAAACTCTAAAACAAATTGCGCGACGGTGTGAATTCGCTCCATATTTGCGACAACTCCTTCACGGTACTCGTCTGGAATAGGTAAACTAACCACTTCAGACATCATTTCTACAAAGTTTTCCATTCACTTACTCCCGATATAAGCTCGCCAGCCGCCGAACTGCGTAATTTCAGTTTGTCCTTCACACAAAAAAGGTTCACCGAGTACGCCTAAAACTTCTTCACCGTCTGCAAGTCGAACCTTTCCGATACATAATCCGGGTGGCTCTTGCATCAGTAAAGTGGCTAATCCACTCGCTGGAACTGCCCAGACTTCAACCGCGATCGAGACTCCGCCGTCTTTGACTTTCAGCATTGCCGGATGTCGATCGCCAATCGACCAAATTCGATACGCTGACTCGGTCTGAGTCTCACGTAAAAACTGAGCCTCGATTGCCAATAAATTCGGATTCAATTCTAAGCCGCGCATTAATGTACCGTTAACCGCCAACTTTACCGTACCTTCCATATACCTAAATCACGCTTGTCTCAAATAGTTTACAAGCGCATGAAGTCCTAAACGGTAGCTCTCGGCTCCAAATCCGCAAATTTGTCCGATCGCAACAGGGGCAATGTAGGAATAGTGTCGAAATTCTTCGCGCTTGTGAATGTTGCTGAGGTGTACCTCAACTGTAGGGAGATTCACAGCCGCGATCGCATCCCGGATCGCAACGCTCGTGTGCGTGTATGCGCCTGGATTAATTAAAATGCCTTGGTGTTCGTTCATTGCAGCTTGAATCGCATCAACCAGAACACCTTCATGGTTTGATTGCAGGATCGAAAGATCGAACTTTAGCGATCGACCTTCTTGCTCTAAGCGCTGATTAATTTCCTCCAGCGTGACCACTCCATAAACCCCAGGCTCTCGTTTACCTAAAAGGTTCAGGTTCGGTCCGTGGAGAACCAAAATGCTGCTCAATCGATCCGCTCCGCAAACTGTAGATTAGCGGCGACGATCGCGCACTGGGATGGGAATCGGAATGAGTTCTGCCTCTGGCTCTTCTTCAGGACCTAACAGAGTCTCAATCACGCGACGTGCCCATTCTTTGAGCTTTTCCAATACCTTTTCAATGTAATCCATCGATCAGACGGCTCCTTTGATAAGGGTCTAAACTGTTGCTAAAGACCCATTCTTGCAAATAGATTCTAGCAGGCAGCTTTTTGAAAACCAATGATCCCGAAGGGTGGAATCTCTATCTGTAATCATCATACCGAAAGACAGATTAAAATCAAGCGACAAAACTTATGCGTTGCTTAACAATCTTCGTCTAAGTTGATCTAGAGCGCTGCAAGCACTAACCTGCCGAATCCAATCGCGTCCTCGATCGCCAAATTGATATCGGTGACTGACAGCCCCTTCAGAATTTGCTAACCCAATATAAACGAGTCCGACCGGTTTTTCATCTGAGCCGCCGCCGGGACCTGCAACGCCTGTGATACTAATTCCCCAAGTTGTGTTGAGGCGCGATCGTACTCCCGATGCCATTTGTTCAGCCACGATCGCGCTCACGGCTCCTTGAGATGCGATCGCGTTCGGATCAACACCTAACATATTTTCCTTTACTGAATTGTCATAAGAAATTACGCCGCCCCAGAAATAAGCTGAACTTCCAGAAATGCGAGTGAGCATTTGACCCAATCCGCCACCTGTACAGGATTCCGCCACGCTGAGAGTTGAGTTTTGCTGCATCAGAATTTGTCCAACGACTGAAGCGAGAGAATCCTCATCGGCTCCATAACAATCGATGCCTGCAATTTCTCTTAACTGCTGCTCGACGGGTGCGATTAATTCTTGAGCAGCTTGCTCTGAGGATGATTTAGCGGAAATTCTGAGTTTCACCTCTCCATAATTCGCGTAAGGTGCAACGGTTGGATTTTGTAAATCGAAGAACGTTCCAACCTTTTCTGCCAGAACCGATTCTGAAGTTCCCCAAAAGCGGAGAATTCGACTCAAAATAATTTCTTTTCCCCAACCTTGCTTTTTCAGATACGGCACTGCGACTTCGTGCCACATATGCTTCATCTCGGTTGGAACGCCTGGGAAGGTGAGAATGGTGAGATTCGATCGCGGTTGCCAAATCATGCCAGGGGCGCTTCCTAGTGCGTTGTAGAGAATATCCGCACCTTCGGGAAATAGCGCTTGTTTGTGATTGTTATCGGTCATTCGGCGACCGCGTTGAGCAAATTTTGTCCGAATATCTTCAACAATTTCAGGCTTTTCAATCAAAGGAGTTGAAAAAAAATCTGCGATCGTTTCAGTGGTCAAATCATCGGGAGTCGGGCCCAATCCACCCGTGAATACGATTAAATTTGCTCGATCGCTAGCAATCTGAATTGCTTGCTTTAATCGTTCAGGATTATCCCCAACCACCGTTTGAAAATAATGAGGAATCCCCAACTCCGCAAACTGTTGAGCGAGAAACTGAGCATTCGAGTTCAGAATATTTCCGAGTAAAAGCTCAGTTCCAACGCTAATAATTTCCGCATTCATTTTGCTGTCCGCCAAACTTGCCAACTGGTTACGCTCAAGACGATCGTAGCAGCGATCGCATATCCAACACCGCTCGGCATTCCGGACACTGCCATCGCTAAACTTCCCGCCCACAAAGTCAGCGAATAGATAAATAACACTGCTAACCGTTGAGACAGTCCAGCTTTGAGCAATCGATGATGCAAGTGACGTTTATCCGCAACGAACGGCGATTTCCCTCGACGTAAGCGATCGACAATTACCGCTGACATATCCAAAATCGGAACCGCCAAAATGACGTAAGGCAGCAAGACTGCAACGGTTGTGACGCTCTTAACTAAGCCAATTACGCCCACACCTGCCAGCGTAAACCCGATGAAATACGCGCCTCCATCACCCATAAAAATTTGAGCGGGATTGAAGTTGTAGCGCAAAAATCCAAAAGTCGCACCCGCTAGTGCAGCCGCAAATAACGCCGCTTGAGGCTGTCCCATGAATAGGCACGTCCAGAACATGACGAATGCTGCAATTCCTGAAACGCCTGCTGCTAATCCATCTAGACCATCGATCCAGTTAATCGCATTCGCCATTCCAACGAGCCAAATCACCGTAATCGGTAGACTTGCCCACTCAGGCAGCGAAACCAGTCCAGCGATCGGGTTTGTCAAGAAATCGATCTGAACGCCCGATTGCCAAGCCAATCCAGCAACAACGAACTGTAAAACTAAGCGGGTTTTCGGCGAAAGACTGAACAAATCATCGGCAAGTCCAATGAGGAAAAAAGCAATCCCACCGATCGCGACTCCCCACACTCCCGATTCACTGCCCGGTTTCATCACTCCGAATCCGCCTGCCGACCAAACAATTAAGAGCGCGACGACGACACCAATAAACATCGCCACGCCGCCCAGTCGAACCATTGGGCGTTTATGGACTTTGCGATGATTTGGTTTATCGACTAATCCCACTCGTCTACCGAGGCGATTCACGATCGGGGTTGCAACGAGGACAACCAGGAATGAAATTAGGAAGGAGGCAAGAGCAAAGAACGGCATCAGAACTTGCAGGTAAGAAGGACAAAAGCTTCAGGCAGAGTGTACTACAGATTTAGCAATCCTCAGCAAAGAATTATGAACCAATTTCTCTGTTTCATTCAGAAATTTTTTAGATCGATCGTCATCTGTCCAAAGTTTGCGATTCGCAAAAAGAAAGGCACCCAGTTTAGGATGCCTCGTTAAGTTTATTCAGTTGTCTTCAAATGAATCGGGAGAATCAGTAGGATTTATACCAATGCGGGAATTTGGGCACTGAGGTGCGGATACAGCGGGAAGCGATCGCACAAGGCTGCCACACGACGACGACAATCCTGAGCGACAGTTTCATCTTCAGGATTGAGTAGGCGATCGGCAATGATGTTCGCGATCTCGGTAAATTCCACCGTTCCCATTCCACGAGTGGTCATTGCAGGCGATCCAAGTCTCAAACCGCTGGTGACAAATGGAGAAGCCGGATCAAACGGAACTGTGTTTTTGTTCGCGGTAATGTTTACGCCGCTGACCAGTTGATCTGCGACTTTTCCGGTCATGTTAATCGATCGTAAATCAACCAGCATCAAGTGATTGTCAGTTCCATCAGAAACCAGTTTGATACCGCGATTCTGAAGCTGAGTTGCCATTGCTTTCGCATTCTCGATCACTTGACCTGAATAAGTCTTAAATTCAGGCTTCAGAGCTTCTCCGAATGCGGCAGCTTTTCCAGCGATTACATGCTCCAACGGTCCACCTTGGCTACCAGGAAAGACGGATTTATCTAATTGCTTACCGAGTTCTGCATCACGAGTTAGGATCAAGCCACCTCTCGGACCTCGCAGCGTTTTGTGAGTCGTCGTGGTGACAACATCGCAATAAGGGATTGGATTGGGATGATGTCCGCTTGCGACCAATCCAGCAATGTGAGCAATGTCAGCTAAGAGATACGCACCGACTTCATCCGCGATCGCTCTAAATTTCTCGAATTCGATCACACGCGGATAAGCCGAGTAGCCACAAATGAGAAGCTTCGGACGATGTTGCAGTGCTAAATCACGGATTTGATCAAAATCTAAGCGCTCCGTGGTTTGACTCACGCCATAGTGCTGCACCTTGAACCATTTACCCGAAACGTTCACAGGCGATCCGTGGGTCAAGTGTCCACCGTGAGACAAGTCCATCCCCATGATCGTGTCGCCGGGTTGGAGCAGCGTGAGAAACACAGCAAAATTCGCTTGTGCGCCGGAGTGAGGTTGCACATTCGCATGAGCGGCTCCGAAGAGTTCTTTGGCTCGATCGATTGCCAATTGCTCGACGCGATCGACAAATTCACACCCGCCGTAATAGCGTTTTGAAGGCAGACCTTCAGCATATTTGTTCGTCAGAACTGAGCCTTGAGCTTCCATGACCGCAGGAGAGGTAAAGTTCTCACTGGCAATCAGTTCTAGGTGATCACGCTGGCGTTGCAGTTCTTGTTGCAACATTTCAGCAAGCGCGGGATCGGACTTAGCGAGAAAATCAGAATGCGTCACAGTGCTTCTTCCTTTAGTTCGTCGATCGGAGTTTCGTAATGTAAAAAGTTTGCCGCAATTGAGCGAGACGAAAACGCAATCAAGGGTACAGCACTTTGAGACAACTCAATCACGAATTACGAATGGGGTATCCGGGATTTTTGATCATAACGCTGTTCGATCGAGTCGTAAATTCGAGAGCTAAAATTTTTGCTAGAACTTTGATAAATGACTAAAGCAATTGTACTATTTAACTCAGCTAAAATCTAAAACTCTCTGCTGGAAATCCGATAGAGGATGAACGAAGAAACCGACTCACGGTATACTCCCTCTCGTATTGAGAAATGAAAAAGCTATGGTAGCGGTGGCAATTCTGGCGGCAGGTCGGGGAACGCGGATGAAATCGGATTTACCCAAGGTGCTGCATCCATTGGGCAGTCGATCGCTGATCGATCGAGTTTTGAACAGCACAAATGCGATCGAGCCATCCCGACGATTGGTAATTATCGGCTACCAAGCGGATTTGGTGCGGGAATCTTTGGCAAATTATCCAGCAGAAATTGAGTTTGTTGAACAGACTGAACAGTTGGGAACCGGACACGCCATTCAGCAGTTGATTCCATCGCTTCAAACTTTCGATGACGATTTGATTGTGCTGAATGGCGATTTGCCGCTGATGCGTCCTGAAACGTTGACTTTGTTATTGGAAACGCATCGATCGAAAAAGAATGCTGCTACGTTGCTCGCCGCTCAAGTACCTGATCCAGCGGGATATGGGCGTGTGTTTTGTGATGAGAATCAAATTTTGACCGAAATTATTGAAGATCGAGATTGCACGATCGAACAAAAGCAAAATCGCCGTATTAACGCTGGCGCATACTGTTTTCGCTGGAAAGATTTAGTTCAGGTGTTACCTAAACTGACCTCGAATAATGACCAGAAAGAGTATTACATCACCGATGCGATCAATTTTTTTGATGCTGTAACGGTCATGGATGTACCGGACTATCAGGAAGTTTTGGGGATTAACGATCGCGCTCAACTGGCGGAAGCGTATTCGATTTTGCAGAACCGAATTCGCGATCGCTGGATGAAAGAAGGTGTAACGATCATCGATCCTGCAAGTGTGACGATCGATGATACGGTCAAACTCGAAGCGAATGTGACGATCGAGCCTCAAACCCATTTGCGTGGCAATACGGAAATCAAAGCGGGGAGCCGAATTGGTCCGGGTAGCTTAATCGAAAATAGCCAAATTGGAGAAAACGTCACCGTTCTGTTTTCGGTCGTTACTGGCAGTGTGATTCACGACAATGCTCAGATCGGCCCGTATTCGCACTTGAGAGCGCCTGTTGAAATCGGCGCGGGTTGCCGAGTTGGGAATTTTGTGGAGTTGAAGAATACGACATTGGGAGAGCGGACGAATGCGGCTCACTTGTCTTATTTGGGTAATGCCACGATCGGAAATCGCGTCAACATCGGAGCAGGAACGATCACGGTCAATTATGACGGAGTGAAGAAATATGCGACGAAGATTGGCGATCGGACAAAAATTGGCTCAAACAATTGTCTCGTTGCCCCGATCGTAATTGGAGAAGATGTCACCACTGCCGCAGGTTCAACCATTACTGAAGATCTACCGAATGACTGTTTAGCGATCGCTCGCGCTCGTCAAGTGGTCAAACCTGGATGGCGGCGAAAGGACAAAGCTGAATCATGAGTTAGTAACAATTGACGATCGAGATTCGGAAAATGACGCAATTTCGCTGAAAATAGTATTCGTGAATACAGATTTTTGGAGGGAATCAGAATGCGTTTACTACATTTGCCCTCACTGGTATTGAGTGTTGCACTCTTGGGAAGTACTGCTGCGATCGCGGCTCCCTCTGATCAAACGGTGCAGCATTTAACTTGTACGAAGCATCAGAATGGGCTGAGATGTACGATCGACGAAACTCAAGAATCCCTCATGGTGAAGTCCCCAACCGCTGATCAACTCGAACGGCTGTCTGACGACTTGATCGCGCTGATGTTTATTGGATTACCGATCGCATTAGTGCTGGTTGTCCTATGGCATCACAAACGAGATGTCGATCGAGTAAAACGAGTAGAACAGTTAGAGAAGATTTGGCAGCAAAGTTAAACCACAAACAAAAGCGCTACAGAAGTCTCTACCTCCATAGCGCTCGATTATCCCAATTCGTCTTACTTGAGCTTCTGTTTCACAAAGGTCAGCAATTGAGCCATCTGCTTCTTCAAGCCGTCAATCTCCGCCTGCATCTTCGCAATCTTCTGATTCAACGCTTCAATCTCAGCCGCATCCCCTGATCCACTTGCCGCAGGAGTCGGAGGAACGATCGCAGCAGGACGACGCTTCGCCTTCGTCATCGCCGCTTTAATCGCATCGATCAAGCCCTTTTGATCAAACGGTTTTTGAACAAACTCAAAATACTCAAACGGCTCTTGTAACTTTTCTGCTACTTCTTCCTTGCGTCCTGACATCAGCACCAAAGGAATCGATTGCAGTTCAGCACTGCTCTGAATTTGTTGATACACTTCCCAGCCGCTCATTCGAGGCAGCAAGAAATCCAGCATAATTAGCGTTGGACGTTCTTGACGAATCAGATTAATCCCTTGTAAACCGTCCTTTGCTTCCAAAACTTCAAAATTACCTTTTGGTAACATATCTCGCACCATGTTCCGAATCACGGCGCTATCGTCGATAACTATGACTTTGTGACTTGCCACAACTGAACTCCTCTAGGGTGATCTGCAAAACCGCAACTTGAATCGGGTAGGACTCGCCGGAAAACGATGCGACAGAAATACTGCACTCCTGACCGAATCATTCAACAGGACAATCGCGCCGAACTGTAATAAATGTTACTCGATCGAGTAAAACACGGATGATAGTAGCGCTCCACTCCAATCAGTCTTCCCGCTTATAATGGGTTTGACTAAAGAAACTTCATACTTTCTGCTTCCGGCTTGCGACAATCTTCATCGAACTGACCCTTAGCATTCCCCTGTTTATGTCTTCTCAAACGAATCGATCAGAAATTGCAGATCGTCGCGCTCTGGTTCAATCGATGCCCGACTGGTTACGACGCTCGATCGGGAATGCCAGCGAGATTTCAACGGTTCAACAAATCATCAAACAGCGCCAAATTCACACGATTTGCGAAGAAGGACGCTGCCCGAATCGTGGAGAATGTTATGCCCAGAAAACGGCAACCTTTTTGCTGATGGGCCCAACCTGTACTCGATCGTGTGCCTTCTGCCAAGTGGATAAAGGACACGCTCCAATGCCACTCGATGCCGACGAGCCGCAAAAAGTCGCTGAATCAGTAATGCTTCTGGGCTTGAAGTACGTCGTTCTAACCTCGGTCGCGCGGGATGATTTGGCAGATCAGGGAGCAGGATGGTTCGTGGAAACGATGCGGAAAATTCGAGCATTGAATTCGGACACACAAATTGAGTTACTCACACCAGATTTTTGGGGTGGACGGCAAGACAGCGTTTCGCCCGAAGAATTGCAACAGCAACGGATTGCAACGATCGTGGCTGAAAAACCGGCTTGCTATAACCACAATATTGAAACGGTAAAGCGCTTACAGGCTCCGGTACGACGCGGCGCGAAATACGATCGAACTCTCCGAGTCTTGCAAATCGTCAAAGAACTTGATCCGACGATTCCGACCAAATCCGGTTTGATGTTGGGACATGGCGAAACCGAAGAAGAAGTGATCGAAACGTTAAAAGACTTGAGAGGGGTGGAGTGCGATCGCGTGACGATCGGTCAATACATGCGCCCCTCACTCGACCATTTGCCGGTACAGAAATACTGGCATCCGAACGAATTCGATCGACTCGGAGCGATCGCGAAAGAACTTGGATTTTCCCATGTTCGATCGGCTCCTTTGGTTCGCAGTTCCTATCATGCAGGTGAGGAAACCTAGACATTGAGAGCAATCCCTACCATTGGACAGATGTGATTGCCCTTCAAGAAACTTTACCTTAGCCAGTAGCTAGAACTTCATCAATGCAGGCTTACGTAGAGAGTGCAAGATAAAGCTGCGAAGAAGGTTCTAGAGCAGTAGAAATCCAGCCCGCTTTGAAGTAGGTATCGTCACCAACAGTCGTAGCCCTCGTGCAAACTTTGAGACATGCGATTACAGATTGCAGGAAATTGCATCGTTTGTAGAATGAGGAAATTGTGAAGGTGCGTTGCCTTTGGCTCACGCCTAGCGTGTCCGCGCTTCTTGCAGTGACCGCGCACATGGGTCATTTGACTCATTGGTTCAGTGCGTTGGTTCTAATTAGCTACTCAGAGTTGACTTGAATAGTTCGAGCGACATAATTCCCGTAAGCGTTCTGATCCCTCGTAGGATCGATGTAGATTTTACATAATAATTTTACGCTGAACGGAAACTAAAGTCGCGCTCCTCATAGCTCCCCTTGGCGAAGTCAGCTTACGCCAGTGAGCGCGCCAGGGCGTTATTTATAGTCCTTTCGCAGAGTCAGCTTTAAATGGTGCCAGAAGAAAGTCCTACTTCAAGGAAGTGTGTGGGGAGACAGCCTCAGTTCTGCTGTACTCCTGTGGAGAACCTGAAACAATCACGGCGTGGACATCGCGTTTCCGCGATCGCATTTACGCTCTCACTCGGATGGTTAACGAGCAGTTTGGCGCTTCCCGCGCGAGCTGCGGATTTGTCGATCGGCAATGAAGGCATTCGAGTGAACCGAGAGGCAACACTTGAATCTGAGTTTGTCGAATCTCACGGTGCATATCAATCGACGTTTGGGGTGATTAACTTGACCACTAAGGAGAAAACCCCACTCCTGACTGAGACTAGACCCTCAGACAATCCAGATACCATCTTCCGTCCGTCTACCAAAATTGATGATGTTGGCACACCGTTAGACTTTCCTGGAACACCCGGAAATGCAGTCCCTCAACCGACAGGGAAGTATACATTCCGTCCAAACAACGATTATGTGTTCTATCTAGAGTCTTCATTTAATGGTAGACCTACGGGTATTTTGTATTCGACCGATCGTCTAAATCCAAATGCAGAGCAGCATGTCCGGTTCACGGGCAATATCAACGCGCTCTGTCAAACTGGAGGAATGCAGCTTGGATGGGATGACACCGGATCGAGAATCGTCCGTAACCGTCCTGCCCAAGACCGCGACTTTGATGACTTTGTTGTGCGCTTGCGGGATACGGCTTGCCCGGTCGGACAGGGTGAACCGCCACCTGTCGTATCGCCGATTTCCCCTGGAACGCCTGTGGGTCAGGTTCCGGGAGCCGTGGTAGCTCCTCCAACTGCGGGTGGTGGCTTCCTGCTGCCCCTTGGTGTTGTGGCTGGATTGGCTGGATTGGGCTTCGCGCTCTCTGGCGATGGAGACAGCGGCGGTGGCGGTGGTGGTGGCGGTGCGCCTCCCACAGAGG